>JAITUM010000233.1 GCA_031286305.1 Candidatus Fibrimonadaceae bacterium
TAAGTATTTTAACTAGTCACTAACCACTAGTCACTAGCCACTACATTGAGTTAATCATTGATTACTATAGTAAAGTAAATAATGGTTAACTCTATGTTTAGGAGTTGCTGGGCATGGCAGGGCAATCCAACGTTGATTGCCCTGCGGGAAACTCCCTTCCTGCTTTACATTTCGCTGGTGAACCGTGCGAAGCGCGGGTAATTCCCCCATATTTAAAAATTAAGATGCGTTAGCCCTAGCGTTTTCTACCTTATGACTCATGCGTACAATAGAACAAGTTACCGGTAAGGGCTTGCCGCTTAGAGGCAACGATATAGACACGGACCGCATTATACCTGCTAGGTTTTTGAAATGCGTTACTTTTGAAGGCCTTGGCGAACATGCTTTTGAAGATGATATTGAAGAAATTCGCAAACAAGGCGGCACGCATCCTTTTAGAGATGCTAAATATAAAGGCGCGGGAATTTTGGTTTCTAATCGAAATTTCGGTTGCGGTTCCAGCAGAGAGCATGCCCCACAGGCTCTGTTGCGCTTTGGAATAAAAGCAATTATTGCAGAAAGCTATAGTGAAATTTTCTTTGGAAACTGCGTTTCTATTGGCATTCCGTGTTTCACGGCAAATGAGAACATTGAAGAAATTTTAGAATGGATTGAAAAAAATCCAAGTATGAAGCTTATGGTTAGCGTTAAAGAATTAAAAGCTACACTCGGCGAAAAAAGCTTTGAAATGAAGCTGGCAGATGGCCCACGCGGGCAGTTTTTAGATGGTTCCTGGCACGCTAGAAGCATTTTGCTTTTGAACAAAGATAAAATTGAAAACTTGGAAAAGGCACTGCCGTATTAGTGGCTAGTGATTAGTGGTTAGTATGCGAGCTTTGGTTATTATCCCTACTTATAATGAAATGGAAAATATTCCTGAGTTTATTCCTTTGGTTTTGGAGCAAAATGAGAAATTAGACATTTTGGTTGTAGATGATGGTTCGCCGGATGGCACTGGGGATTATGTTGAAAATTTGACCAAAGAAAATAACAGAGTTCATATTTTGCGAAGAGAAAAAAAGATGGGCTTGGGAACAGCATATGTTGCCGGCTTCAAGTGGGCCTTGGAAAAGGACTACGACAGAATTTTTGAAATGGATGCAGATGGAAGCCACAGCCCACAGGCTTTGAATGTTTTTTTAAAAGAGTCGGAAGAATCTGATGTGGTTCTAGGGAGCCGCTATTTGCACGGAAAAATTTCCGTTGTAAACTGGGACTGGAAAAGGTTAATTTTGAGTTATGGTGCAAATCTTTATACAAGGATTGTAACAGGAATGCCTTTTGCAGATGCCACAGGAGGCTTCAAATGTTTTAGCCGTACCGCTTTGCAAAACTTGGAATTAAGCGATTTAAAAAGCGATGGATATTGCTTTCAAATAGAAACCACGCATAAGCTTTGGAAAAGGGGTTTGAAAATAAAAGAAATCCCCATAGTATTCACCGACCGAACAAAAGGCACTTCAAAAATGAGTGGCGGCATTGTATCCGAAGCTTTTTTTCTGGTTTTAAAGTTAAAGTTCAAAAGGCGTTAAAGGATAATTTCAAGTTAATCCGCATTTACTTTACAATTTCCAAAAAACCACTTTGTCTTGGTAAGTTTGAGATAAAGGGATATGAGTTGCCATCATCCACCATTGACCTGTTTCGGCTGTGGCTTCCCAAAAAGCTTTGAAAACCGGTTCGCGCATATCTTGAGAAACAAAAGCAAAAGGCTCATCTAAAAACAAGAAAGGCATACCGCTAACTATGGCCCACGCAAGACCCAGCCTTTGCAGCTCGCCATTTGAATGTCCATTCTTTTTTAAAAGGGTTTGCAAACCCAAAATCTCAAAGAAGCTCCTTATGGCTGTGCTCCATTCCCTTGCTTTTACCGCCTCTTCAAGCCAGTGAATAGGCGGCAAAAACAGCCTTTGCGAAAGATAAAAAGTACCGAATTGCGCTTTGGGTGGTATAAAAACCTTGCCTTCTTGAGGAATTTCCAAACCTGACAAAATGCGAAGCATAGTAGTTTTTCCAGTTCCGTTTTCACCTTGCAATATTATTGGGCGATTCAAACGAAGCACATTGCTTAAAGAATGGAATACCCAAGGCTCATAATCACCATATTTAAAAGCCATATTCTCAATTCTAATGCAGTCTTCATCTTTTTCTTGAAAGAAACGCGCCATGCGTTCCATATTTTCCAAATTTTTAAGCCCGGCGTATGATCTTCTTAAATCTCTTAAGTAGGAAAACAATTGAGAACATTCTTTGAGCGGCTTGTAACATATAAAGAGTGCTGCGCAAAACAGAATTATTTGAAACGCGTCCATGCTACCGTTATTGATTAAAAATGCGCAAATAGCTAAAACAAGGCTCATAGCCAAAATGGAGAGAGTCTCTATGCTCTGTGTTATTGTCACATCTCTAACGCCGATTTCCGTTGAGGAATCCTTTAGATTGCGGATTTTTTTGAATAACAAGGATGAGTATTTTGAAAGTTCAGCCCGATTATTCCAGCATTTGCGAAGAGCAGACCACCGCCATACGTGCGAATCGTAGTCGCCGGAGAATAAACTATAATTTTCAACATCTTTGCCGGCTTTTTTAATGCTTCTTTGCAAATATAAAACAATTGGGGTAAAGATGAACAGCAGCACAAGGGTTAGCTGCCATGAGAGAAAAAACAAAACCGGCACAAAAAAAAGCAATTGCGAAACTGCTTGTATGGACTGCGTAACTACTTTGCAACCTTTTGGCATTGCAGAAACCGAGAGATTTGCATTGTGCAGAATGCTGTCTATTCCGGGCTTGTGAAATTGCATGGGGTGCAAATCTTTTACAACACGTATCCACCATGCTCGTAAATGACTTTCCAGCTTGTGGCTGAGCCTCTCTTCCGAGCGTGCTCTGAGCGTAATAAACAAGTAGCGTGTAGATATTATTGTTATCATTATTAGTATCCAGTGGCTGACTTGAAGGTCTTTTAACCAAACAAAATTCAAAAACGATTTCCATGAATCGGATATGAGCGACAAAAACAGACGGATACCACCCAGCAAGAGCAGGTCTGTAAAACTGGCTAAAATAGCCAAGGGGACAATCAGCACCCAGCTATAGAGCCAAACGCTTTTTAAAAGTTGCTTCAAAGACACACTAGAGAAGATAGAAAAAAGGGAGGAGCTGCAACGTTGTATAGCAACGTTGTTTTGGGAATAAGTATACCCGCACA
>JAITUM010000259.1 GCA_031286305.1 Candidatus Fibrimonadaceae bacterium
CGGAAGGCATGGCAGTTGGCAAGGCAGAAGGAATTTTGCAGACTGCTAGGCAAATGAAGGCTAAGGGCTTTAACGCTACCGTGATTTCAGAGATAACCGGTTTGTCTGAAGAAGAAATAGTGAATTTGAATTAAAGCGGCATGTGGGCAAGAAGACTTTCCCCATTTTCTACATTAACCCCATGCAATTTAGAGAACTGAATAAGGGTGAGAATTTTGCCCAAATAGAAGAAAAAATTTTAGAGCTATGGAGCAAAGACTCCAGTTTTGAGAAATGCTGCCGCAAAGACGGCAAACCGTTTTCATTTTACGATGGCCCCCCGTTTGCAACGGGACTGCCCCATTATGGGCATTTGCTGGCCGGAACCATTAAAGATATTGTGCCTCGCTACTGGACAATGAAGGGGTACAATGTGCCTCGCCGCTTTGGCTGGGATTGCCACGGGCTTCCTATTGAAAGCATTATTCAAAATGAACTGAACTTGGCCGGAGTTGATGAAATACAAAAATTCGGCATAGACAAATTTAACGAAGCATGCAGAGGCGCGGTCTTGAAATATACGGACGAGTGGCGTAAAACTGTAAACAGAATGGGACGCTGGGTCGATTTTGACAATGATTATAAAACAATGGATACGGATTTTATGGAATCCGTTTGGAATGTGTTTAAGCAATGCTGGGATAAAGGTCTGATTTATAAAGGTTATAGAGTTCAGCCTTATAGCCCCGCACTCGCAACACCGCTTTCTAATTTTGAAACAAATCAAGGTTATAAAGACCGCCAAGACCCAAGCATAACACTGACTTTTCCACTTTTGGAACGCGAAAACGAAAGTTTGCTGGTTTGGACAACAACCCCTTGGACTCTACCTTCTAACTTGGCTATTGCCGTTGGCGCAGATATAGACTATGTTTTAATTGATGGCTATTGGATTGCACAGTCAAGAGCTAATATTTATTTTAAAGAACCTCAAATTACAGCCAGATGCAAAGGAAAAGACTTGGCAGGTCTGCGCTACGAACCTTTATTCAGATATGCAGAAGAGCAGGCAAATAGATACACCATTTACACCGCTCCATTTGTGAGCATAGAAGACGGCACAGGTGCGGTTCATATTGCACCGTCTTTTGGCGAAGAAGATTTTGTGCTTGGGCAAGAGCTCGGTTTGGGAATGTTTGACCCGCTTGACGCAGAAGGAAAATTTACAGACAAGGTTCCGGAGTGGAATGGAGTTGGCGCAAAAGATGCGGATAAATCCATAATTGCTTTTTTAAAAGAACAAGGCAGAATTTTAAAACACGATACCATTGTTCATAGCTACCCGCATTGTTGGCGAACAGGAGTTCCGCTTTTATACCGCGCTTTGAGCACCTGGTTTATGAAGCTGGATGCCCCTGTGACAAACTCGGAAGGCATAACAAAATCCGTTAAGGAATGGATGATTGCTTGCAACCAACAGATTGAGTGGGTTCCTGAGCACATCAAAAACGGTCGCTTTGGAAAGTGGCTTGAAAATGCCAGAGACTGGAATTTATCTCGCAACCGTTTTTGGGGAACGCCAATTCCCGTGTGGATTGCAGAAGACGGCGATACGCTTTGCATTGGTTCAATAGAAGAGTTGAAAAAAATAAGTGGCGTGGAGCTGACTGATTTGCACAAACACTTTGTTGACAATGTTGAAATAATGGTAAATGGAAAGGTATATAAACACACAAGCGAGGTTTTTGATTGCTGGTTTGAAAGCGGAGCAATGCCCTACGCTCAAAATCACTACCCATTTGAAAATGCAGAGTCTTTTTCTAAAACTTTCCCTGCAGACTTTATAGCAGAGGGGCTTGACCAAACACGTGGCTGGTTCTACACACTCACCGTTTTGGCTGCAGCCCTGTTCCAAAAACCGGCATTCAAAAATGTTATTGTGAATGGGATAATTCTAGCAGAAGACGGCTCAAAAATGAGCAAGAGCAAAAAAAACTATCCGGATCCCAATGAGCTGATAAACCGTACAGGTGCAGATGCCGTGCGTTTGTTCATGATTAATTCCGCTGCCTTAAAAGCGGAGGAGCTTCGCTTTAGTGAAGAGGGTGTTAAGCAGATTGTGAAGAGCGTAATGTTGCCGCTTTGGAATGCTGTTGGTTTCTTTATTTCTAATCATAATGCAGATTCTTCAAAAGGACAATTGAAGTGGGAACCTACGGATGAGTGGAAAAGCGATAATGAGCTTGATCTTTGGATAATTGCAGTGTTGCAAGATTTGAGCAAAAAAGTTGAAACGGAAATGGCAGCATATAAACTTTATACCGTTGTGCCGATAATTCTTTCTTTTGTTGATGATTTAACAAACTGGTATGTTCGCCGCAGTCGTCGCCGTTTTTGGAAAAGCGATAATGATAGCGATAAAAATTACGCTTATGCAACGCTCTATAAAGCGTTAGTGGATTTCAGCAAAATTTTAGCTCCGTTTTTGCCATTCCTCGCTGAGGAAATTTATCAGATTTTGGTTAGGGAAGCAAATTCAAGTGCACCGGTTTCCGTGCATTTAACTGATTACCCTGCATTTAACGCTGAATTTGCAAATGAAAAACTTGTTCGCAGAATGCAATTGGTGCGTGGCATTATAGAGAAAGGCCGAGTGATTCGCAATGCGCATGAAATTAAAAACAGACAGCCTTTAAAAACACTTACGCTTGTGCCGCACTCGGCAGAGGCAAAGGAAGTTGCAGAAGCAATGCAAGGTTTGATTTTAGAGGAATTGAATGTTGAAGAACTGCTTTTTGCTCATGATGATAGCGAGTTTGCAAAGATTTCTGCAAAGCCGAATTTTACCGGAATAAAGGCGAAAGGAACGGAATACGCGAAAAATATGAAAAATATTTCTGCGGCCATAACCGGTTTGAGTGTAGAAAAAATCAAGGATATTCAAAGCGGAAATTCTTTTGATGCCTCGGGGCTTGAAATTGATGCCTCTTGCCTTATGATTGTGCGCGAAGTCGCTGAGGGTCTTGCAGTTGAAGCCGATGAAAACTGCACCGTAGCTTTGGATTTGAAAATAACTCCGGAACTGAGGCAAAGCTGCATGGCAAGGGAGCTGGTTAATAGGATTCAAAATCGCCGCAAAGAAATGAATTTGCAAATCACAGACAAAATAAAAATATCCTTGCGCGGTGGTACTGAACCCATGCAAAACGCCATTGAAAAGCACAGGGCTTATATTTTGGAAGAGACTCAAAGCTTGGAACTTTCAACAAATGGTGAAAACCTAGGCGGCGAATGGATTTTAGCAAACATCGAAAGCAACGAAATAGAGATTTCTGTTGTAATTCCGATTTAACCTTGGAAGCATTTTCTATATTAATAAGCCTCTTATGAACAAAAATTTCTCTATTCAAGAGCATTTAAGCAATGCGCCGGGTTCTTACCTAAGCCGGTTGCGCACAAAATTTACCAAGAAAAGCGGACTTGTGCAGAATTCAAAAATACTCAATGAATTGTGCAACGAAATTTTGAACGAAGAAAGACGGCAAAAATGGATGCACAAAAGGAATGAATGGGAAATTCAAGCCCTAGGTCTGATTTATGCAAGCGGCATCCGAGGTTTGCACTTTAAAGAATTGGAACGCAGCCTAGACACAGACCCAAAAACTCTGAGTGCTTTTTTAACCGAGGCTGTAAGCGAAATATTTATATGGCAGGCCAAGTGTCAAGGCTCCTACCTGTACTATGGGTTTTCGGATTTTGAAAATTATTTTTTAAACACATTAATTAAAAACGAAGAAAATACTGATATTGCTTGGATTTCTAATGAGAAAAAAGCGGAATTGCATCTATTATTCATGATGGCAAAAATACAGCTTGGCAAGATGGTCTTAAAAAAAGACAATTTTTTTAACCATTCCGCTAAAAAAATTATTGCCGAAATTTTTGCAAACAATAAAAATATTGACAACTCAATAACCGACGATGAAATTCGCATGCAACTATCTTTTTTGATTTTTGAAAAATGGATTTCAAAAGATGCGGAGACCGGTGCCTTAAAATTGCTCAGCGGCACTTATGATTTTTTGCGAAACAACGGGTTCAGACTTTTTTCAGAATTTCTTTTTTGGTGGGAGCGCGAAAGATTTAAAAGTAAAGGTGAATTGCAAAAACTGTTAAAATTCTTTGAAAAACCGATTAACACATTAAATGCGGCGCGATTATTTTGGCCTCGCGATACCAGTTCAAGGTTGCTTAAAAACAAAACATACGCTAACTGGCCTCAACTGCCGCTACCACTCAGAGAGCTTTGGATTTTTGGCATTTTAAAAATGCAAATGAAGAAAAAACATATCCTAACATTTTCTCTTTCTGAACTAGGCGAAAGTGTTTTTTTTGCAAAGCGACCCAAAGAAAATTTATCCGAACCAATAATAGCGAGCAGTTCCAATTTTGAATGGTTTTTATCGCAAAGCAACGGAGCGCTGAAAATTTTTCAGATGGCTTGTTTAGCGCAAATTAAAAATGAAGAAGACCCTTTGCGATTTGTGTTTAGCAAGGAATCTTTTTTAAACGGACTGCGCTCCGACCTTCCGAAAGACTATGTTCAAGACTTTATGCTTTGGAACAGAGCCGCCCCAAATGTAGCTACTGCCTTAAATGAATGGCTCAATATATATAACGACTCTTCCATCGATTCCATGCACATTTTACGCATTAGAAATGTAAATAAATTCACAGAACTCTCTGCATACAAGCCTTTTTTATCTTGTGTTGAAGAGGTAATTCCAAACTGGGGTTTTGTGATTAAAGAAGAAAATGAAAAAAAAATCAAAGGAATACTAGCACAATTTTCCCTAGAACCTCATTCATCCATCCCTTCTTTAGCCAAAGAAGAACCTCTGAAAAAACTCGCCGAAATCGAAATTTTCGCACTCCCCTACCCCATTGCTGAGAGTGCAGATTCAATGTTTGGTTAAAAAGGTATCTCTATGCAAAACGAGGTGCCTGCTTGAGTGCTCTCTACTGAAATTTTGCCCTCGTGCAAATCTATTATTTTTTTTACAATGGCAAGCCCAAGACCGGTGCCCTGCTCCTTTGTTGTGAAAAAAGGTGTGAATAAACTGCTTAAATGCTCAGGATCAATGCCTTTGCCTGTGTCTGCAACAATTATTTCTGCAAAGTTTTCTCTTGAACGGATGCAAACCGTAATTTTACCCTCAGCCTCTATTGCCTGAATGCTGTTTATAAGCAAATTGAGCATGACTTGCTGCAGCCTTTCGTTGTCAATTTCGGCGCACAAAGGTTCCGACGGAAAATTGCGCTCTATGCGAACATTCTTTTTTTCCTTTTCTATTTCAATTTCAGCATGAGCAAGTATCGCCTCTACCCAAGTCACTAAATCTGTGTTCTGTTTTTGCAAATTTGTTTTTTTGGTATAAGCAAGCAGGTTGCTAACTATTTTGTTCAAACTGGAAACACCGCCTATTATTTTATCCACATATTTTCGCTTTGGGTCTTCAGGAGGAATGCCTCTAGCCAACAAACTCGCATAACTCCCTATGCCGCCGAGCGGGTTTCTAATCTCGTGCGCAACAGTTGCAGCCATTTCACCAAGCGCGCTCAAAACTCTGCTCTGATTAACTTCCTCCTGCATCTTTTTCAACTGTACTGCCTGCATTTCCAAAGCATTATACATTTCACCAAGCGCAACCGACTGCGCCGAAAATCGCTCCATAACAGTGGAGAGTTCTACAATAAGTTCTTCTTGGGACTTACTAGGATGCATATTTACTCTCCAGTTGAGAGTTGAGAGTTAAGAGTTGAGAACTCCCTTTCCACTTTGCATTTCGCCGGTGAACAGCCGAAGGCTGGTAGTGACTCCACAAATAGCGGCTTTTTCTGCGAAAATAATTCTCAATTCTCAATTCTCAATTCTCAACTAAAAATATTCTGTGCTAATTACCTCAAAGCTCTAAACGCGTCAATCCTGTTTTTGGACTGGCTTTGCTGGTCAAACCTTTGAATCATGGCTTCGTCTTGAGCGCGGAGGTCTAAAACGAATTTTTCAATCTCTGATATTATATTCTCAATTTCTGCAAAAAACGGAGAATTTTGCATTTCGCTTTTTCTCTCTATCCACTCCTCAACATACGGGGCACTGCGAATATTTTCCGCTTTAACATCGTCTAAAAGATGGCTCTTTTTTTCAAGCAAACTCATTATTTTATCCAACTCGTTTTTTGAATCCAAATCACGCAACAAATCAGTTTGCAAATCGTGAATCTGCTTGTAAATAGATAACTGTGAATTGAGGCTGTTGCAAAGAAGCTCGGGCAAATTATCGGTCATTTTTGAGCACCCCCTTATTGTTCTCTTGCCAAATAGCATCATCCTTGTAAAGTTTTGCCTGATCAGCCCAATAAGTTCCGCTGTGTGCTGTTATTAAACGGTCATAAGAACGCACAGCTTCTTTGTAATTACCTTGCCTGCGATACACATTCCCAATTTGAAACAAAGCCCAAGAACTCTGCACGGGATCCTTATGCCTCTCTGCCGCCTTGTTGTAATATTCCAATGCCATTGGCCAGTTTTGCGACAAAAAGCTGCGATCGCCAAGTTCGCTAAAAACCCGGTTGCAAGGGTCAGAAGGATTTGGCGGGCAATCTTCTTCAACTTCCTTATAAACCCGTATTGCCGCCGGTCCGTCTTGCAGTTTTATGTATAATTCCGCAAGCTTCATGCGAAGCTCGTTCTTTTTAGCTCTGTCCGGTTCGGCATCTATTGCTTTTTTCAAAATTTCAGGCGAACCTTGATCGGGTTTGTACCTTGCGGCAATCTCCGCTTCCAAAGCCAATTTTTGCCCATGTGTCGGACCCAATTTTTGCTCTTCTTTCACATTCAAAAGAGTGTTGTATCCGTTTTGATATTCACCCTTTTTTACCAAACTTGCAGCAAGCATATAATGTATTGCGCTCTTGTAAGGCTCCGGTACAGGCTCCTGCAAAACGGAATTTCCAAGAGCTATAACTTTATCATGCAGTTCAAGATATTGATATAGCGAGAGCAGATTGAATGCGGCAGCCATTGAGTTCGGCGTTCCGGGGAATTTTTGCCTAACAACCAGCAAAGCATCTATAGCAGACTGAAAAGATTTTTTTTGAATTAAGTTCAAAGCTTTTTGCAAGTCTGCACTACCGGATTCCGTTGTAGAAGCAAATGCAAAATTTCCGCCATACTCCGTTGCTACCACTTTTTCAGGACCAACAGTCAAAGGTTTATTTTTCAAACTCTCCAAGTATGCAGCAATAGAATCTTGCTTGCGTTTTTCTTCCATTCTCAAACAACTCTCCAAGCTATTGCAAGCATAAGGGCCATCAGCAGTGAGAACCGGTTCTTGTGCTGGAGTTGCCGGGGTTGCCGGGGTTGTAGAAGTTGCCGGAGTTGCGGGAGCAGCAGCATTCAACCTTGCAACTCTGCCTTGCACTTCCGTTTTGCCCTCTGCGCTTGTTGTTTGCTGCAAATATTTATTGTAAAAGCCTATGGCTTTAGCGTTCTCTTTCTTTTGTTCATAAATTCTGCCCAAGTAATAATTTGCATTAAAACCTCTTTCCGGAAAATCAAAACTTCTGTTAAAATTTATTATGGCATTATCCAATTCGCCCATATTAAAGCGGCAAACTCCCGCATAGTAATAAGCCCCCGGATTACCGGGTTCCTTTCTTAAAACCTCTCTCCAGTGCTTCAAAGATTCTCCCCAATTCTTTTTTTCATAAGCCGCGAGACCAGCTTTAAACTCCGGAGAATCATAGGTGAATTTACCTTGCGCAGCGCTTGGAGTAGCGGCTGGCGTGGTTGGAGTGGTTGGAGTAGTAGCTGGAGTGGCTTGACTTGGCGTAGCAGCGGCTGTTGTGCTGCCTAGCAAGGCTCCTATGCGAGCTTGGGCTTTTGTTTTTTGTTCCGCGGTTCCGCTCTCTGCTAAAACGCGCCATTTGGCAACGGCGTTGTCTCTTTGATTTAGACCCTCGTATGCTAGGGCTTCCCCTTCTATGGCTTTTGTCAACCTTGGGTTATGCCTAAACGCGAGCTGAAAGTTATCCAAAGCAAGCTTGTAGTCCTTCATCTGCAAACGCACTTCGCCTGCACCCAAATACGCCTCCGCATTGTTTCTGTCGGTAGAGAGCACGGCTCTGTATTCATCCAAAGCTTCTTTATGCTTTCCCTGACTTGCAAACTCTTGCGCTTGTTTTAACCTCACCGACTGTGAGCCTTGCGCAAAAACAATAACTGCCGTCGCAACAACCAATAGGACTATAAAACGATTTACCATATCACTCTTTTACTTCTTTTACCACCATCACACCGCTTTGGTCTATGCGCGGATATGCACGCATTCCTTCACCGCCCTTGCCTTTATCCAAAACCTTCAGCAACTTACCGCACAAAGAATAGAAGCGGAGCTCCCAAGGTTCATTTGGAGAATTGAAATAGCCGCTATTTTTTTGAATGCGCCCTCTGTAGCTAAGCTCCAGGTCATCTCCGGTCGCAATTTTCAAAGAAACATCCTTCAAGCTCCAGCCCGCGGAATTTCCACCCATATCAAAAGACAAAAGCGCTTCGGCATCATCGTCTTCTTTCATGGTGAATTGCCAGCAATAATCTTGCCAGTCGGTGCTCAAATCTATTATTCTGCCATTTGCGTAAGGCAGGTATTTTTTGGAGTTTTTCTTTATATTCACATTCAAGGTGCGCGGAGAAAGCGCTTTTGCCTTCATTGCAAAAACATAAGACTTCCCTTCTTTTAGCGAGACATCTGTGCAAAACTGCAAAGACCAGCTATCTCTGCCGGGTTCCTGAATTTCAAAACTCACAACCTTCTTTTGCGCTTTAGCAACAAAATTTCCGTGCCAGTTTTCACTTTGCCAGCCTTCCAAACCCTTGGAAAAATCGCCGTTTTTAACCAAACCTTGCTTTTTAGCCGTTTCTTTCATTTTTTACCTCTGAAAAATTATTTACACTCCAAACCCTTAAGTTCCGTAATTCTCTGCCTTGCACGTTTAACCGCAGAATTTTGAGCCAGCTCCTGAGAGTCAAAATAATAGCGGCGTGGGCTGGAAAATGCGAAAAAGTCGCTATCTTGCGGGTCCCCCGTTATGGTTTCGGAAACCGGAGCTGTGCCCTCTGTTTCGCGAAAAATCGGAGCCTGCGCTTCCAAGCCTCCTTGAGGCATAAGCAGGTATTGGAGCCTGTATTTCCATTGATATACAAGCTGAACTTTTGAGTCCCAAACCTTTACATAATCACTTTTATCCGTGCCGGAAATCCTTTTCAAATATTCCGTGCGCCCTTCGGTGCTGGCAACCAGTCCGGCTGGGTCGGGCAAATTCTGTATGCAACGCGAAAGAGTATCTATGCGAAGCGATGTATACTGCTCAGGCAAACCCTTTGCAATCACACTAACAGACCTGCTGTTTGTATTAATGCTCTGCGCAAAACAAAACGCCACAGCAAAAAGAACAAGAATTTTAATTTTCAGCATGAAGGTAATATAGTAAATAATGATTTACTCGCTTGGGTATAGGGTATAGGGTGTGGGGTATGGGGAATTGCACAAAAAACTGCTAAATTTGCTTAAAAACAGTGATTTTTGCAAACCCCACTCCCCACTAGCCGCTCCCTACTCCCAAGCGGAGAAATCAGAGTAAATCAGCAGTATTTACTATATTTACAAAAAACCATCATTTTTTAGGAGTTACCTTACCATGAAGCGCACATTTGTATTTTTTATATGTACGATGAATTTTTTAGCATTTTCACAAGATTTATCAGAAGAAGTTAAAGATAATAGAAGCATTGGAATGTATCTTGAAGGGTGTTATAGCGGTGGTTTTTCTACTACAGGGGTCGGTTTCACTTTTTTGAATGAAATGTTGAAATTACAGGTTAATTATTTTCCTCATGTTCCAGCAGGATCAGTTTCTGATATATCTGGTTGGGCTCTAGGGGCAAAAACCATAGGAGCATATGATTTCTCTTATTATAAAACGTTTTTAACAGCAAGTATTGGGCCAGGTGTTGGACTTACTAATTTCTTTATGAACAATTATTACTTTGTTCCCTCTTTGTTTCTTCAGTGGGAATTTATAAAGATAAATATGTCATATTCAAATCAAAATTGGAATCTATTCAATAAATTTTCATTGTATACTGAACCACAATTTTATTTTATTCGTAATGATGAAGCTTGGCATATTCCTTTTGCTCTTGGTTTAGGATTTAGAGTAAGTATATTTTAGTAAATGCTGATTTACTCAATGCTTGGGAGTAGGCAAAAACCATTGTTTTAAGCAAATTTAGCCGTTACTTTTAAATAAACCCACTCCCTACTCCCCACTCCCTATTCTCGAACATTGAGAAAATCTTATTTACTATATTCCCTACCATGTTAGATGGTATTGTTGTAACGGGCACTTTTACGGATGACTCCTTTGCTATGGATGTGGCGCAATATTTAGGATTACGCGGCGATATTTCAGATGAGGTTTCTCTAAAAACATATGCAAATAGCGAATTTTGTCCTCGCTATATTTCCGATATTGAAGACCTTGAACGAGTAGGTCGATATTTGGAAGGCAAAGTGGTTATTATATGCTCCGTTTCAGTATCTACACAGAGCAGAAATGACTGTGCAATGCGTACCATGATTTTAGCAAGAGCCGCAAAAGACAATGGAGCAAAAAGAGTGGTTCTGATTGAACCGGATCTGTTTTACTCCGCTCAAGATAGAGGAGCATACCGCTTTGGGCACATTGAAAAAGACAGAGAAATTGCAGATTTAAAAAAGTTTGACGGACAAGCCTTTACATCCTTGCTCTACGCAAAACTTCTGAAAGAAGCAGGAGTCGATACCGTTATAACCGTACATAATCACTCGGTAAAAGTTGAGGTTCTTTTTAGGGATATTTTTGAAGGAGAGTTTCACAACCTTATCCCGGCAGAGATTTATGCCCACTATATTAAAACATCAGATTTTGTGCAAACAGGAAAAAACGGCGATAATTTGGTAATTGTTTCGCCGGATAAAGGAGCCGCACCCTTTAGCCACAGAGTGCGCGATTTGCTTGGTCTCAGCGATTGCAAACGCGTGATTATGGATAAAAAACGCACCGGCGAGCGCGATGTGAGCATGGAACTGAACCCGGCAAGCGATGTTGATATTGATTATTTAACAGGCAAAGATGTTATTATTTTAGACGACATGGTTCGCACCGGCTCCACCATTGTTGAGTGCTGCGAATACTTGAGAGAAAAAGCAAACCCGCGCAGAGTTTGTTTTGGCGTAACGCATTTTTATTCAAGCCCGGAAGCACGCGAAAAACTGAACAGCCCATTTATAGACGAAATTATGACAACCAATACCCTGCCAGACATTTTAAACCGCGACTGCCAAGGGCGCCTGCGTCGCAAAATGGTTGTGTTAAAACTAGGGCAATGGATTGCTCGTTATGTTCTACGCATGTTTGAAATGGACTATGGTTATTTGAGCAAGCAATTTTACATGGTTGACATGTCTTCAAAAAATCCGCGTTGGCCGCCACCCAGCTTTTTGAATTAACTTTAAGTCTCACTTTTTCTACATTTCTCCCATGTTTAAACTGATTGCGCTGTTCCTAACCATTGCTTTTTTCACCTCTTGCGGAGAAAACAAATCTTCCATAAAACCTGTAGCGGTATGCCCGGAGGCACCACCTGTTTATGAAAACGCTACCGGTGAATTTGACCCCATAGCAGTGCCAAGCGAGGCTGTTCATTGCGGAGAAATAAGCCTTTGGGGCTCTGCAATGCCACGCTCCCTGAACATGTGGCAAGATTATAACTCCTTTTCCGTATCCATAATGTCCATGCTTTTTGAACCGCTTGCAGAACTGCACTCAACAGAAAATCGCCCTATTGGAATTTTGGCTAGCGCATGGGAAATTTCACCGGACGGCATGTCTTACTCCTTTGAAATAGATAACCGTGCAAAATGGAGCGATGGAAAACCCATAACCGCCTACGATGTGCAGTTCTATTACGATGTGATAATGGACCCCAAACACTTAACCCCTATTTTCAAAGTAGGGCTTTCTCGCCTTGAACGTCCCGAAGTTATAGACTCGCTCAACTTCACGGTCAAAGCTAAAGACACGCATTGGGCAAACTTTTGGTCGGCAGCGGGAATGCTTGCGTTTCCAAAACATATTTGGGAAAATACCGATTTCAATACCATTCGCTTTGAATATCCGGTTGTGAGCGGACCCTACGAAATAAAGCAAATGAGAGTAGACCGCTCCCTTGAGCTAACGCGCCGCGTGGACTGGTGGGGCAGGCAAAAAAATTACAATGCCGGCAAATATAATTTTGACAAAATAACTTACCGCTTTATGGAAGACCGCAACAAGGCACTTGAAGCTCTGAAAAAAGGCGTTTTTGATGCTTACCCAATCTACACTTCTTCCATATGGGCACAGCAAACAAACTTTGACGCGGTAAGAAAAGGATATGTATTAAAAAACAGAGTGTTCAACAACGAGCCCAAAGGTTTTCAAGGTTTTGCCCTCAATTTGCGCAGAGACAAATTCAAAGATATTCGCGTTCGCCAAGCACTTTCGCTCTTGCTGAACCGAGAACTTATGAACGATAAATTTATGTTCAACTTGTATTTTTTGCTAAACACCCACTACCCAAGCCTTTGGCCTGAAAATCAAAATCCAAACGCACCGCTATATACTTTTGCTCCGGATTCCGCTCGCAAATTATTTGAAGAAGCCGGTTATGCAGTAAATGCACAGGGCAAGCTTATGGATAAAGACGGCAAGCCATTTGAACTAACTTTCCTAAACTACGCCGAAGATGTTCGCCATGTGACCAAATTTCAAGAAGACCTCAAAACTGTGGGCATAGAGTCCAAAATAGAAACAGTATCGCTTTCAACATTTCGCCAGCGCATAGACGAGTTCAACTTTGACCTTTGCTGGTTAGCTTGGGGAGCAGGCCGCTTAAGTGACCCCGAAGCGAGTTGGCATTCCAAGACCGCAAGCGACAAAGGCACAAATAATGTTCCGGGCGTTCAAGACCCTATAGTAGACAGCCTGATAGAGGCGCAAAAAACCGAGTATAACCTGGATGCCCGCAACGAAATACTGAGAGCATTAGACTCACGCTTAACCGAGATAGTTCCTTATATTTTGCTTTGGCAGTCTGATAACAACAAAATTCTGCATTGGAACCGCTTTGGTTACCCCAAATCGCTTTACGGCAAGTTTAACAGGGAAGATGTGATTCCGGTTTACTGGTGGCTGGACCCAAAAAAAACCGCAATTTTGCATGAGGCTCAAAAAAGCGGCAACACTTTGCCTATTCCGGAGCAGGATATTAGGTAACTTCACACGCATGTCCCTCTATATCCACGTTCCTTTTTGCGCTTCCATTTGCAATTACTGTGATTTTTGTGCAATGCCTGCACCGGAGAGAGTGCATAATGAATATGTAGATTTAATTTTACAGGAATTAAAAACAACAAGGAATTTTGAAACCATATATATAGGCGGTGGTTCACCTTCTGCCCTAAGCATGGGGAATTTAAAAAAACTGCTGGCAAATTTGAAAACCGATGGCGAATTTTCCATGGAATGGAACCCGGAAGAAGTGAGTGATGAAAAAATACAACTCGCTTTGGACTTCGGAGTGAATCGCTTTAGCTTGGGGGTGCAAAGCTTGAACGATGATTTGTTGAAAATGCTTGGCAGACGACACTCGGCAAAAACCGCTTTGAAGGCTTTTGAGAAATTAAACCGTTCTTTTAACACAGGAAGCTGCGACTTAATGTTCTGCCTGCCAAATCAAAGCACAGCGGATTTTTTAAACGATGTTGAAGCGCTTGTGAGCTTGAATGCAAAGCACATAAGCTTTTACGGTTTGACTTTGGAAAAAAAAACAAAACTCCCACCGCAACCGGAAGATTTATATCCGGAAATGTATTTAAAAGCTGCGGAATTTTTGGAATCAGCGGGCTTGCATAGATATGAAATTTCAAATTTTGCCATGCCTAACCACGAGAGTAAGCATAATCTTGTTTATTGGAAAAGAGGGCAATACTTGGGAGCAGGCCCCTCTGCGCACAGCTATTTAAATGGCATTCGCTATTATGTAAGCGGAAAATACCTCCCTTGGAAAAAATGGGTTTTAAGCGGCTGCCCGCAAAACGGCTTGACCCAAGACATCCCGAGCCTGGAGGGCAAGGAAATAGAAGCCATTTGGCTCTCTTTAAGAACAAAAGAGGGGTTATCGCTAAAAAGCTATGAACATGAATTTAACAAGAAATTTGACCTAAAAAAGGCCGAACCTTTCATAAAAAAAGGGTGGCTTGCCGTAAATGAGGGGTATATTCGGTTAAATGGGGAAGGTTTTCTTTGGTTAGATAAACTAATTTTGAAAATTTTCTAAATTCCAACCCATGAGCGATGATAAAACGCAAGAAATTCACCGAAGATTAATGGTGTTTTTTAAAAATCAAAGTCAGATGGCAGATGCTTATATTGAGCAGTTTGGCACAGAAATAAATATGAAGAATATTCAAGCTATTAGAGCTGAATTTCCCGGTCTTGGAGATACCAATTCCATGCCGGCAGTTGAACAGTCTGCCAAAGCTGAACCTGAGCATGAGTCTGAGCCTGAGGTAGCAGCTCCCCTTGGTGCGGCAATGGATACGGTTTTTAAATTCAGCGATAGGGCATTTGAGATTCCGCAGGGTGACCCGACTCTAGAGTCACCACTCTATCCAAGGGTTGTTGATTGCCCGATTTGCCAAAAATGGGGGATAAATTCCCAAGAACTCAGAGCAAAATCCCTTTCTATAGAAAGTGACCCTTTTCTAGCGCCTGTGTATAAGTCAACCGGGCAATTCCGCACGGTAAATTATTTGCTTGCTTGCGTAACTGTATGCGAAGGTTGCCTAGTGGCAAGCCCCGACCGCAAAGATTTTGTGCTTTACAATAGAACTACAAGGCAAAATCAAGCCAGCCAGCTTGCACCACAAGTAATTAGAGAATTAAAAGAAACCACAGACCAGCGAAAAGCCTTTTTTGAAAAAACCGGAATCGGCAGTGCTTTGTTTGAATTGCCAAGGAGTTATGCAGCCGCCATAGTAAGCTATCAGTTTGCGGATATTCGCGCGGAAGTAGAGGCTGGTGCAAAGATTCAGGGTGCATATTTTAAGCGCGGCAATTATTGGACTCGTATAGCGCTTCTCTGCAGGCAAGCGGGTATGGATGATAATATGCCTTTGCAAATTGCCGCCGAACACTTTAAAACGGCGTTCTATATGTCGGACTTTCCTAAAGCAGAGCTTGAATGCCAAACAATTTACATTCTCTTTAATCTTTGTCTTTATTTTGGAAAAGCAAAGGAGGCTCGCGATTATTTAGCTATCTTGGAGCAAGGTCGCCAAGATTCTGAAAAGTCGGATAAACCTACCGAAGAAAATCTTGCTGCTATTAAAAAATGGCTGGCAATGGGTAAAACCCGCTGGGAAGACCGCGACGAACCAAACTTCTGGAAAACACCAGGGTTGAATTTGTAATTGAGATTCTAGTATGTGTAGATTTAATGCTTTTGGGACAAGCGATACAATGAGCTACATCGTCTGGGACATGGGACAAGCGAGACGCTGAACTACGTTGATTGGGATATGATTGTGCACAAGTTTATGGTTCATGTCCCGGCCAATGTGGCTTTACATACCGCTTGTCCCATGTCCCATGTCCCAAAGCGAAGTAATCTGGGTTAGTCATGTTTAGGAGTTAATATGAAAAATTACTTTTATTTTGCAATTGGTTCTTGTAGAATGGAAGATTATGAGTTGGAGAGTTTTGGGCTTTTTGAAGCTGGGGTTCTTAGCTTAGAGGAGATTGAGGCGGAGAGAGATTCTGATATTGCTTTTAAATTTTACACCGAGAATGAAGAAGAACGAGACCGCATTGTTGCTGAATTTTCGCATTTGAATTTTGAATGCGGCAAAGAAGAAGCTAGGGACTGGGACCTGTGGTGGAGAGAACGGCAAACTCCTGTTAAAGTTAGCGAAAGTCTTTGGGTAAGACCTCCTTGGGTAGATTTTTCCGCGCCAAATTCCGGAGATACGGTTTTGGAACTGGAAGCAAAAACCGCCTTTGGCACCGGCGAGCACGATAGCACTGCTATGACTGCACAGTTAATGGAAAATGTGGATTTTACGGGCAAAAGTGTTTTAGATATCGGAACAGGAACGGGTATTTTATCCTTGTTTGCTTTGAAAAAAGGTGCCGGTTTTACGGTTCAAACCGAAATTGATCCGCTCACAATTCCTTGTTTGGTTGAGAACTTTGAACAAAACAAAGAAACTCCAAACGCTGTTCTAGGTTTTTTGGATTCCTTCAGCGAAAAGGCAAAATTCAACATAATAGTTTGCAATATGATTCGCACCGAAGTTTTGCCCTTGCGCACGGATATTGAAAGGCTTTTAGCTCCTAATGGAAATTTTATTTTAAGCGGTCAGCTTGAATGCGAAAAACATTTTATTTTGGATTGGTTCAAAGAAGCCGGTTTTGCGGTGAGTGAGGAAATTGTCAGAGAAGAGTGGTGGGCGGTACGAGCTTGTTAAGCATCATCCTGTATTTTTTTGCATTCGGGACACCATGAAAAAGCCCAATTAAAGGCTTGAAAACCATATGCGAAGGTACTCCCCTTTTAATCTGTTGCTCTGCATAGGGTCGGTATTTTTCAACTATATCCATACGCACACATGATTCATCTGCCAAAATCCATGGCGTTTCATAAGCGGCGCGACCAATCATAACTCCATCTACCTTCTGCAAAATTTCTTTTGCCTCGTCTAAATTTTTAACACCACCGTTTAACACAACATTCCAATCAGGATGCGTTTCTTTTAGCCTGTAAACCGTTTCATAATTCAAGGGTGGGATAGTGCGATTTTCTTTTGGTGAAAGCCCTTTTAGCCATGCCTTGCGAGCGTGAATAATAAAATATTTGCAACCTGTTTCTGCAATGCTCTCAACAAAATTCAGGAAAAATTCCCATGAATCATCGTTGTCTATTCCTATTCTCGTTTTAACGCTAACCGGAATTTTCACTGCGTTTTGCATGGCAGCTACGCACTCTGCTACCAAATTCGGTTCTCTCATTAAACATGCACCAAAAGAGCCGCTTTGAACTCTCTCGCTTGGGCAACCGCAATTCAAATTAATTTCATCGTAGCCAAAATCCTCGCCGATTTTTGCACACTCCGCCAAGTCGCGCGGTGAGCTTCCGGCAAGTTGCAAAGCTATGGGATGCTCTTCTTTGTTGTATTCTAAAAGTCTCTCCGGTTTGTTATGCAAAATTGCATTTGCTGTTACCATTTCTGTGTAAAGCAATATCTCTTTTGACAAAAGTCGCGCAAAATATCTAAAGTGCCTGTCCGTGAGATCAAGCATGGGAGCTATGGAGAGAGCAAAACGCGTTTCCATACCGGTAATGTAGAAATAATATTGCCGACAATTTTCTATATTACCAAGAAAATGAGGAGGTGCTATGATAAAATTTAATGGAAAAATTGTGTTATTTGGATTTGGCGCGATTGGGAAAAGCATTTACGAGTTAATAAGAAAAGAAATTTCCTTTAACGAGGATAATTTTTTTGTAATAGATAAAAAAAGAACGCCGCAAAGCCTTGATTTTTTTTGTCAATACAATGGAGGGCGAAGAGAGAACTATATTAAAAAATTTATTACGAAAAGCAATTTTACTTCAATTTTTGGAAAATATTTGAGCTCGGGCGATTTGCTGATTGATCTATCTACAGAAACAGGTAGCGAAAACATTATTGATTGGTGTGTGCAAAATAACGTAATGTACGTTAATACCGCAGACAATGATTGGCCGGAAGATGTTTGGCGAGGAAACTTTGAACATGCACTGGTTATGCAGAAAAAAATTCAAAAATATAATAAAAATCAACATATAAACAAACATCCGATAGTTTTACAGCATGGAAATAATTGTGGCTTGGTTTCGCATTTTACAAAGATGGCCCTTAGGCATATTGTACAAACACAATTCCCAAACAATGCACGCCTAAACAAATTGGCAAATGAAAATAAATATAATCTTTTGGCACGCGATTTGGGCCTTCGAATGGTGCAGGTTAGCGATAATGACGTGCAACAAATCAATGTTAAGTTTAACCCCAAAATTTTAAAAAATACATGGAGCCCAATGAACCTGTTTATGGAAGGTGTAATGAAAGCCGAGTTCATCGTTGGCAACCATGAAGTCTTAAAAGGAATCAAAGATAAAATTAGCGTTTTAGATACGAAAAGCGGTTACATACAATTCAAAACGCCCGGTGTTGAAAACCTGTGTACATCATACGACCCAAGCGGAGAGTTTAGAGGCTTCATTATTCCGCATGAGGAAATTTATTCCATAGCTCGACATTTGACAATTAATAACGATGGCAATAAGAGCTTGATCTACAGACCTACCGTGCTGTTTGTTTACTACCCATGTGATGTAGCATTTAAGTATATGCAGAGGGCCAAGCTCGAGGGATATGTCAAACCTAAACGCAGTTGTGTTATATATGAGGGAATTGTCTCAGGGTGTGAGTACGTGGGCGTGTTTTTATTGGGTGAAAAATTTGACCCTGTTTGGGCGGGTAACAGATTGGAACTTGGTTTTATAAAAAAGAAGGGTTATTCCGGTTTTCAAACTCCTACAATAACACCGGTTGCAGCTGGTGCATTGGGTGCAATTTGTTGGATGTTGAAAAATAAAAATAAGAAGGGTATTTTTTATCCCGATGACATTATAGATTTTGATTATATTGTTGGTGTAGCTGAAAAGTATATTTCAAAAACCATTTACGCAACATTTAAACAATCTGACTTGAAAAACATCAACTTCAATAACATTCAGTTAAAAGATTTTATAAGCTAGTGGTAAAAGCCAATTTTCCCATCTTCTATAACTATAATTTTATCGCAGGCGCGAACGGTTTCAAGGCGTTGAGCAATGATGATTTTTGTAGCTGGAATCTTTTTTATACACTCAATGATTTTATTTTGAGATTCATTGTCAAGGTGACTTGTAGCTTCATCTAAGAAGATAAATTTGCTTTTTTTAGCAATTGCTTGTGCGACTAAAAACTTTTGCATTTCTCCGGGCGAAAGTTTACATTTTTCAAGCCTGGTATGCAAACCGTTTGGAAGCATAGAAATTGTTTCATCAAGTCCAACCGATTTTGTTATTTCAAGAACTTCCTCAGCGCTCATGTTTTCATTATCGCCTGCAATGCCGCTGTAAATTGTACCTACAGTTAAATTGCCATCTTGCATAACCGTGCTCAAATTTTTTCGTAAATATCGCAAATCAATCGTCTCAAGATCGTGACCTCCGTAATAAATTTTCCCCTCTGTGGGTTCGTAGAAACCCAAGAGCAATTTCAATAAGGTGGATTTCCCACTACCCGATGAACCTATAATTCCCACGCATTGACCCTCTTCAATCTTAAAAGAAATATCTCTTAAAACTGTTCGTCCAAACTCGCTATAACGGAATGTTACATGGTTAAGTTCAATAGAGCCTGAAAAATTTGCCGGAACACTTTTAAGTACGCTATATTCCGTAGATGATTCTAAAATCGGTTTGATGTTTTTATATGCAGCCATCAACTCGGGAAACTTATCGAATACCTTGAGAAACTCCATTGTGGAACGTTGCAAAATAAAAAATGTTGATATATAAGCTATAAATGCACCCATTGAAATACTATCAGCATTCATAATTAATAAATATACAACTGCTGTTGAAAAAAATCTGAAGGCCTTACAAGTTGAATCCAGTATATTGTCGATTTTTTTTATCCTGTTTTTATAGTGATGTTTATCTGTTTCAAGCGAATTCCAAATATTGTAAACGCGCTCCTCCGCGCCGGAAACCATTACCCTGTGCATCCCCTGAATACTTTGATGGACAAACGTTGCAGCTTTATTTTTAGCATCTATGAGTTTCAAGTTGATTTTATATTTTCTAACGCAAGCAATTGCATGAATTGCAATAAGCCCAACAAACATCAGTAAAACAGAGGGCGTTATTTCAGCGCAATATTTGAATAAAACTATAATTTCTACAAATACAAATAAATTGAAAATAATAGTTTTTAAATTTCTGCTAAAAAAAGATTTTATTTCGTTGATGCCTTTTATCTTTTCGAAAATTTCACCAGCGGTGTATTTGTTGAAGAAAGGCATTTTAAGATAAAGCAATCTATCGCAAAGTGCCGTATGCACAGCCAGTTCAGCCTTTGTACTTGTTCGGGATATTCCCAAATTTGTTATTATTGAAAAACCTATATTTACCAACTCAAATACTATCAAAATCAAAACGATTTCAACCAGCATCATGCGCATATTCTCAGGGATTATCGTATTAAAAATTTCTTCCGACATTATGGCCGGCAATACCTGAATGATACTTGTGATAAAACAGCATAATAAAACGATAATAATATCTTTGTATAAATTTTCTCCGTGTATAAGCTCAACAATATGCTTGAGATTTATGCTTTCAGATGGAAAAGTTCGGTATATCGCAGTTGCGTTTTCATCTATTTCAGATGCAATTTTGGCATCTACTTTTTTCACGGTATCAGTTTTGGGATTGTATATGCGATACCCCCATATAATATGCGGAAGCAAGGTTATTGGCGTGCCGTCTTTCAATTTTCCCAGCATTGCATTGCCATTGTGCCTCCACCACTTTTCCGGCAAAACAACCTCTTTATGCCTAAGCCCGGACAAATAAAGAATTTCCTCAGTTGGATTTCCAAGATTTTTAATAATGCCCATAGAAGGCAGTTTTACATCTATATTCAGGTAATCGCACAAAGCCTTGTAGCTACTAATAAATTCATCCATCATGCCTTCTGCTCCTGTGTTTCCGCTAGGAATAAAGATTTGTAAAATGGTGATGAATTCATTAAATAATCATGTTTGCCTCTTGCTATAACCTCGGCTCTGCCTAAAACAATAATTTCATCATACTCGGTTATTTGCGATAGCAAATGAGTAACCACTATACAGGTGCAACCACGCTTTAGCAAAACTTTCTGAATATGCTCACGGCTTGTCGGATCAACTGACTTCATAGTTTCATCGAACAATACTATAGACGGATTGTAAATTAATGCTCTTGCAATTTCAATTTTTTGACATTGCCCTTTGCTAATATTATTTCCATTTTCAGCCAACTGATATTCATAGGCGCCATCTAGGGATGATATATACTGATGTATATATGTGTCGTGCGTTGAGTTATAAAGTTCAATGTCTGTTATTTTTTCGTCCCACATTGTAATGTTTTCACGTATGGAAGCCGAAAAAATAGCGATTTCTTGATTTGCGCAACCAACAGAATTTTTAAAAAGCTCTCTATCAATTTCTGTTGCCGATATTCCATCAATTGTTACCTCGCCTGCAGTCGGTTCATATAAGCCTTGGAGAAGCTTTAGCAAGGTGGTTTTTCCGGCACCTGATTTTCCTATTATCGCAATTCTCTGCTTAGGCCTTACCGAAAGGTTGAAATCTTTGATAACAGGGATATTTTCTTCGTAGCTAAAAGAAACATTTTTAAACTCTATATAACCCTCAAGTTTATTTTTGCTTGCCTGCTTGCGCTTTATATTTTTTTCTTCATCATTATCTTTTAATTCCTTAAAAAATCCGGTTAAGTTTTTTTCAAATTTCAACAATTGCGATCTAATGGATAAAACTCCGTTTAAAGGATAAAAAAAGGCACTTGCATACGCTTGAAATTCCAAATAGGTACCAATACTAAATTTGCGATCCATTATCTGAAATGCAGAAATCATCAGCAGAAGGTTCATAAAAAGTATTTCCGGCAAATTTTCAATGGGAGAGCAGGCGTCTTTAAAATCATCGTTTCTTTTGGCATTGATTGAGGCTGTTTTTTCTCCCAGAAGATGTTTGAAAAGAATTGATTCTGTAGCCGCTGACTTGAATATTTCAATATTTTGCAAACCTTGTACGTATAAATGCTCGCCTTGCATTGGTAAATCATCAGGATTGAGTTCATTACTTTTTTTTGCCGCAAACTTCTCCTGTAAATAATTGCTTATTTTTCCAAAGGCAATGTTGGCAACAATCAATGCAATAACAATAAGTGTCAGGGTAGTATTAATCCATAACATTAAAATTAAATAAAACACAACCCTGAATGCATCAAATAAAAGAGATAGAATTTTTCCGGTTAAAAGTTTTGAAATACCACCGGATTTTTCGGATTGAGATAGCAAAGTATAGCTGTCTTTTTTGACAAAAAGCTTGATGGAAGAGTGAAACATTATTTGCATATATTTGTTCAAGCTGGATATTTCAATTTTATTTGATAGGCGAAACAAGCTGTTTTGTTGAAGCCAGTTAACAACTCCTGCGAAAGCAGCGGTTACCATCATCATAGTTATTAACATGAATAACCAACTGGTATTATTATCAAGCAAAACGTAATCGGTAAATATTTTTCTGTAAATAGGAGCAAGCAACAATGGAATAAATAACAATACATTCAATATAAGAACATAAGCAACTGCATCGGCATTTTGGCGGAAGATTTTTTTAATGTTAGATAGCTTCATTTAACACACTCATCAACGACTAAATAAAAGATCTATCGGGCGCATTTTTTCGGTAATAACAGATGCATTGAGCAATGTAATGTTTCCGAATTTATTCGGTGGGCCAAAAGATGTTGTCCATGCGTAACCTGTGGCCGTTTCTTCGGAAGTCACAAGATTGATATAAATTTCATAAACGGCGCCGTTTTTCAAAAAATCCTGTGCAAGTTCTTTGCTGCTAAGTAAATTTAGCATGTAATTTTCGGTAACCGGATACTCACTTATCCAAGCCACTATGCCTGTCATGTTTCCGTACATTTTCTTATTTACACCTGCCGGGTAAATATTAACGTTCATACCCTTTCTAATGTTCTTTACTTGGTCTGCCAGCATAAAAACAGAACATTCCATAGCCTTTCCGTCTGCTGCTTCTTTTAATATTGTAGCAATTTTATCTCCTTTTCGGACAAAGTCACCGCTATGAACAAAAACATCCACAACGCGCCCTGTTTCGGGTGTGATAATTTGGCTTTCTTCTATAAGCCTGGCACGTTTGGTATTTATTTCAGCTATAGGGGCGTTTCGCACAATAGATTTATTTACATCAACTACAAGTTCCGGGCGATCGGCTCTAGCAATAACCTGTCCCATTTCAACATAACCCCCCGACTCAATATTTAAATCCAGCAGGTGAAAATCGCCCGTTGCATAAATGTTGATTATTTTTCCGCTTCTTACTATAACTCCGGAAGTATTTTCGCGCATCAGCAAATTTCCCAAAAATCCCCAAGTTAAGCCACCGGCGATAACTGCTAAAACAGTTAATAATGCAACCCATGCGTTTATGTCTATAACTCTTACCATTTCATCTGTTTTTGCCGGTTTATTCATTGTAGCCCTCAAAAATTATTGGTTTAAGCGGAACAATTTGAATATTGTATCCGTCGAATTCTTGCGTTTCGGTGTTATAGGTACGCACACCTGAAACTGCTTTATAGTCTTTAAGGCTCGACAGATAAGTTGCTATTGCTGTTCCGTCTATGCTTTGAGTTGCCTGCATGGCGTCTCTTATGAGCATCACCGCCTCATACGCGCTTACTGCAGCTGCATCGGGACTATGGCCGTACTCTGCACGAAATTTTTTCAAAAAATCAATATCCAAGCTATCTACATTCAATGTTGCAACATACACATCATCGAAATATTTCTCGGACAAATCTTCGGGAGAAAGTTCTTCAAAATCGTCGCCACCAAAAATTGGCAATAAAGAACCGCTTTGACGTATCACCCTTATAGCATTTACATACCCAGGATAGGTGGCAGCCATCGCTATGCCATCGCATCCAAAGGCGTTCCAGCGATTCAGGAGCAAGTCGATGTTTAACGAAGTAATGCTGGTTACGCGGTCAATGACTCTGATTCCTAGCGCGTTCAATTCCTTTTCCAGAATTTTTGCAAAATCAATTCCAAATTCGTCTTCGCTGAAATAAATAACAACATGCTTATAAGCTCTTTCGGCCATATTCGAAGCTATTGCCTGAGCAAAAACTTGATTGCTACCTATTATGCGAAAGATATAGTCAAATTTTTCTTCAAACAAAATCATACCTGTTGAGCGTGGAGTAATCATCACAATTTTATTATTCTCATATATGTCTTCGGTATAATAGCTTACATTTGTGCTCCAATGACCAACAACAGCGGTAATGCCTTGATTAGAGAAAGTTTGTGCCATTTGCATTGCAATATTAGCGTTATTCTTATCGTCTCTAATAACAGCTTTAAGTTGCTTATTTAAAACTCCGCCGCTTCTATTAACAGTATTTACGGCAAATTCAATACCTTTAGCAAAATGCGTTCCCATCGCAGCCTCAGATGAAGCCGGATATGCAACACCTATGCTTATTTCTTCAGATTTTGGAGAGTTGTATACGGTATTTTTTCTGGAGACATCGCATCCGTTTCCAATTAACAAAAAGATTGCAGTTAATGATAGTGTAATTTTTTTCATTGCTACAGAAATATAGAAATTATTGATAGTTCTGCGCCATGCGGAAAACGGGGCGACAGAAGCTAGACGTAGTAGGTTGCTACGGCGACAAAGGGTAAAAATTACTCAATAACCCCATACCGAATTTTTTGATAAATTACTCGCCTTGCTGCTTCTCTAATACGTTCTTCGGAAAGGGTTCCCGCTTCAAGAGCTTTTAATATCGCTCCATAAACGTTTTGAATATTATTCGGCCAGGTCATAACCATGTCAATCCCGGCAGCTAAAGCCTCCACAACGGCAACTTCCGGCGGTGCACCTGTCGCAGCCATAGCAAAACAATCTGCCATAATTATACCGTTGAAACCCATATCGCGTATGCGCTTTACCGCAATAGGGGAACGTGTTAGCGATATTGTATCCCAAGATGGTATAATAACATGAGAAACCATTACCGAGGCCGGTGCTTCGCGGAGTATCAACTCCTTGAAAGGTGCTATCTTAGCTTCTAATTCCGCCTCCGGTATATCAAGAACAGCCATGTGGTAATGCGGATCAACCCCTGAATTTCCGGGGAAGTGTTTTATGGTAGCGGCAATTCCGGCTTTCTCCATGCCACGGATAAAGGCGGCAGCGGCATTTGTGGTAAAAACAGGATCGGGACCGTATGCACGGGTTTTGAGGAAAGGTTTGTTTTTTTCCGTAAGCACTTCTGCTAAGGGGGCAAGGTTAAAAGTGACACCAATGCGCCGCAACTCCCGCCCTGCCTCAGCAGCCTCGCGCTCTATGGCAGCAATTACCGTATCTGCATTACCTTGCTTTGCCTGCAAATCTTCCCAATAAGACAAAGGAGCCGGTAGCGCCGCCTTCCCGCGAATGCGCTGAACCGCTCCCCCTTCCTGATCCGATGCAATAAAAGGCGGCAAAGTTTTGCCGGATATATGCTTGAAAAGTCTTTCGGCAAAAACGCGGTTTTTTTCCGGATCGGATGCGATATTGTAACCAAAGAGTGTAACCCCGCCAACAGGAATTTCGTTCAGGAGTTTGCGGGTGTTTTCAGAAACAGTTTCTTTCCCGGGCATCGCACTGAGAATGAGTTGGGCTGCCAACAGCTTAATATCCATAGAATCGGCAATTCGCGCCGCCTGAAGATGACGCTCTGAAACGGGAGGAATCGTTTCAGCACAGACAGAAACCAAAAGGAAAAAGCAAAAAACACCGCTTACCTTCTTAAACATAAAACACTCCTTTTGTTGTAAATTGCCAAGGGTATTTTGCGAATATAGAAAATGATTACCCCTGACTTTTCCGCTAGGGAGTAGGGAGTAGGGAGTAGGGAGTGGATTTATTTAAAAATAACGGCTAAATTTGCTTAAAAACAATGTTTTTTACAAACTTCCACTCCCCACTCCCTACTCCCAAAACCATGAACACCCCTTACGCTTTACATTTCGCTGGTGAACCGTGCGAAGCGCGGGTAAATTTGAATTAACCATTGCTTACTTTAGTAAATTCATACCATGATCATCTCAGATTCTCTCAAAAACTATTTGCGTTATTTGGCTTTGGAAAAAAATTTAGCCAAACAGACAATAGAAAGTTATGAAACCGATTTAGAATTGCTTTGCGAGCTAGACGAGCTTAGCATAGGTAGTATAGACACATTTTTAAACGAAAGAGCAAAAGCCTTTGATTACAAACCCTCTTCCTTGGCACGGCATTTCTCTTCGTTGCGTGGTTTTTTAAATTATTTGGAAGAACGCGGGGAATTGGAATTTTCGCCGGAAAATCTTTTTGCGGCACCGCGTTTGGAAAAATATTTGCCGCAGTGTTTGAGCATAGATGAGGTTGCACAAGTTTTTGAAAGTTTGCCAAGCGATAAATTTGGAATGAGAGACACAGCTTTGCTGGAACTTTTATACAGCATGGGGCTTAGGATTAGCGAGGCCGTTTCGCTAAAACTGGAACATGTTCAGCTTGATAAGGGTTGGATAATCCCTGTGGGCAAGGGCAATAAACAGCGACTGGTTCCGCTTTCCGGCAAGGCAAAGGAGAATTTGGAACAGTGGATTAAAGAATGGCGGCAGCAGTTAAAACCTAAAACAGATACTGTGACTCTCAATTTTCACGGCAAAAAACTTAGCCGCGTTGGTGCTTGGAAAATAATTCAGGCGCGCACGGCTTTTTTAGGCAAAACAATAAGCCCGCATTCATTTAGGCATTCTTTTGCAACGCATTGCCTAGCGGGCGGCATGGATTTGCGAATTTTGCAGGAGCTTCTTGGCCATGCAAATTTGGCAACCACGCAAATTTACACGCACTTAGACAACGATTACCTAAAAGCCGAACACCATAGGTTTCATCCGAGAGAAAAATTAAAACACTAAAATCCAGCGTTGAGTCCGCAGTAAAACCTTGATCTGTTAACACCGCCAAAAGAAAAATCTTTGTTATCTTTGGAAAAAGCATGCAGCCAAACAGCGTAGAACGAAGTGTTTATTTTCGGAATTTTCTGCTCTATTTGAGCATTCCAAAACCACGTTGCTGGAATATCAACATCGCTCTTTATCTCGCTGCGATAAACCCACTCATGTGTAAAAAGAAGGTTTTGCAAAAAACGGTATTTTAAAAAAATCTTTGCCGAGCTTTCTGCCGGCTTAATATCGTAAAAAATATGCTCACGATAGTATTCAAAAAACTCTCTTGAATATGCAACCCCAGCTTCCGTCAAAGCAGATTTATAGGCAATTTCACCATCAAGACCAATGGATTGAAAATCAACGGTGTAGTTTTGATAAGCTTTTGACTTTGCAGACAAAGGTTTGGAATTGTAAGCTGTTTCTCCATATAATTTAGCCCCATTCTGGTTTAACAAAAAACCAAACGTTAAATCGGTGCTTTTACTTACATTAACTCCATACTCCAAGCTATCAGCAAAGTAAATATCTTCATATTTAATTTGCTGATTTGGCCATGCATTAAACGCAATAAAACCTCTATTTGTAAAACCAAAAAGACTATGATTAAAATCCATCCAAACAACAATACTCTCTTCACCTTTCGCTTCAATCATATGAAACCCACTGCCCGTATTTTCGCCTCTTATTTTAAGCCCAATGTCATTACGATTTTCTGCAACAGAATCTTTGATTTGAAATTTTTCCGTTGCTGCATGCAGCTCAATTTCTCTCTCCATAAAGTAAAAACTGGCATTTCCCTCAACACGTGGGCTAATGTGAATTGGAACCCATTCATTTTCATGCCAAGCCCAAAGATACTCGGAACCGGTCAAAACAGATACATTTTTTAAAAAATCCATTTCGCTATTATAACCAAAACCGCCCCAAACCCCTGAATACGCAGGCAAATTTTCTCCAACTAATGAAAATCTCTGCGTGTTCACCCGATTTCTGCGAGCATTAAAAGTCGCTTCGGTAAAGTGATCTACCTGATTAAATTCTGCCATAGCGTAAAACCCATTAACAGGAGAGCTAACAAAACCTCCATAAATCATGGGCGTTCTGTTCGCCTCTTCTCCCAAAGCAGAAAGTTCTTGCCAAAGCATATCGCCTTGTTCGTTCCCAACATAAAACCAAACACCTTTCTTCTCCGTTTCCCAATTCATCAACGGGATAAAACGATGAAAAATTTGCCGGTCTTTCCATTTATCGGGGCGCCATGTTTCTTCTTCAGCAGAAAGACCAAGCGTTCCGGGTAACCTGCTATAGGTGTAAGTTGGCATTGCAATCAAATGCGTTCCCAACCCACTTGTTAATGGAGTTAAAGCCGGAACTTCGCCTTGAACTTGTGCAAAGGCGAAAGAGCAAAAAAGTACGCTACACGTCCAGCTTATCAAGCACCTTATACGCATTCGCCTCTATGAATTTACGACGAGGCTCAACCTCTTCGCCCATGAGCATGGAAAAAATTTGGTCTGCGTTTATGGCGTCTTCCACACAGCATTGCTTTAGCACACGGGTTTCCGGCGCCATCGTGGTGCTTGCGAGCTGGTCGGGATTCATTTCACCAAGACCTTTGTAACGCTGCAATTCAGGTTTTTTCCCACTCTCTCTTATGGAACGAACCAATTCATCCTTATCTTCGTCTGAAAAACAATAAGTTTCCTGTTTACCAACCTTCACGCGATAGAGAGGTGGCGTTGCCAAATAAACATAACCACCATCCACAAGCGGGCGCATATAGCGGTAAAAAAATGTCAAAAGCAAGGTTTGAATATGAGAACCATCAACATCGGCATCAGTCATTATTATTATCTTGTGATAGCGAAGTTTCTCTAACTTAAAATCGTCCCTTATGCCTGTACCAATGGATTGAATCATGGTTTTAATTTCGTCGTTGCTAAAGATTTGAATATCGTTTGCTTTTTCAACATTCAAAATTTTTCCTTTCAATGCCAAAATAGCCTGATACTCCCTTGTGCGCCCCTGCTTTGCAGAACCACCGGCAGAATCACCCTCAACCAAAAACAATTCACATTTTGACGGGTCCCTTGAAGAACAATCCGAAAGCTTGCCCGGAAGCCCTCCACCTTCTAAAATCCCCTTTCTGCTCACCGCATCTTTTGCCTTGCGCATAGCCACTCTGCCTTCTGCGGTGTTGTAAACTTTTTCTGCTATTATTTTTGTTATGGCGGGGTTTTCTGCAAAAAACTCATCAAGAGCTTTAAATATGGCAACTTCCACACCGCTTTTAACTTCGGAATTTCCCAATTTTCTTTTGGTTTGCCCTTCAAACTGAGGCTGCGGAATTTTAATCGCGATAATGGCCGTTAGACCTTCCAAAACATCTGCGCCTGTTATTTCCACATCTTTTTTGGGCTTTGATATTTTTCCGTTTGCGTGTTTCACCACAACTCTTGTCAAACCGGTTTTAAAACCCGTGATATGTGTTCCACCATCATAGGTGTTCACATTATTCACAAAGCTAAAAAGGTTATCTTGATAGCTGTCTGTGTAGCGAATAGCCACCTCTAGTGGATAGCTGCCGGCTTCTGTTGAAAGAACTATGGGGGCTTGGAAAAGCGGTTTGCGATTTTGGTCTATGTATTCAATAAAGGAACCCAGCCCACCCGGGTAGCAAAATTCCTCTTTTCTAACTTCACCGTTTTGCGCACGTTCATCGCTAACAATCAGAGTTAAACCTTTGTTCAAAAAAGCAAATTCTCTAGCTCTTGTAGCAATGGTATCATAACAATACTCGGTTTCAGTAAAAATACTTGAATCGGGATAGAACTCAATGCATGTTCCGTGGGTACCTGCCGGTGCTTCTCCAATCTCATGCTGAGGGGCAATGGGATGCCCTCTCGAAAATTCTTGGCATATAATTTTGCCGCCTCTGGTTATTGTAGCTATAAGTTTTGTTGAAAGCGCATTCACGCAGCTAACACCAACCCCGTGCAAACCTGCAGAAACTTTGTAGGAGCTATCATCAAATTTGCCACCGGCGTGAAGTTTTGTCATAACAACTTGCAGGGTTCCAACTTTTTCTTTTGGATGAATATCTGTTGGAATGCCGCGTCCGTTATCAACAATCCTTATGCCATTGTTCGCCGTTATTGAAATTTCTATTCTATCGCAAAAACCGGCTAGAGCTTCGTCCACAGAGTTATCAACAACTTCCCAGACCAAGTGATGCAAGCCCTTGCTATCTGTGCTACCTATATACATGGCCGGACGAACCCGGACGGCCTCCAAACCTTCTAAAACTGTGATATTTGAACCACTGTAACTATTTTCTTGTGTATTTGACATAGTATAATAATATAGAAAAATAAAAGGGGGGTTTCCCCGCATTGGGAGGAGCGGAATAAG
>JAITUM010000062.1 GCA_031286305.1 Candidatus Fibrimonadaceae bacterium
AATCACGATTTAGAGGAACGGAGGGATCACGACTTAAAGAAGTTATGGAACCAATATAAGCAACGTACATATTGCCATCCAAGCCTAAAACAATATCTGCGTCTTCAGGCAAACGTTCGCTTATGCGCCCTTGCAAAAAATCAGTCGGTCCGGCACTATCATTGCCGAATATTGGCAGAGAGCCCGCTTTTTCCCATAGATTTTGCCCTGCATTCCAGCGAACAGCCTGCAAAGAACCCGGATCGTTTTCTGTTCTTGCATGGCGATAAATAGCCCAGGGACCTTGATTCCCATCCACAGTTGAGCGCAGTAAATCCACATCGCCTTTTTCTGCCAAAGCACCATATTCCGACCAGCCATGCCCTGTATTGCCGAACATGGATACATGCAACTCTCCACTCTCTTCACCGCTATTTATTGGCAAATATGCAAAGTAGCGAGAATTTCCTCTGCCGGCAACATGGAATTCTTCGGGGCGAACATTGCCAAGGGCAGTCAGTTGCCATCCATTTCCATCGAAATTTGCTTCTTGCAATATCTTGGAATTTGTATGGTCTATAAAAATAAGACGACCGGATTCATGATTTCCCATATAACGGCCAGATGTTCCTACGCCGGAACTCGGAAGCCCACCGTGGTCTGTCCAGCCGGTTGCATCTTTACGAATACGAATTGTATAATCTGCTTGGTTATTGCCACTGAAAGGCTCTACATCTAATCGCAATACCCAGTTCTTTTGTACAGTCGCATCTCCAATCGCTGTCTCAATTTCTCCGCAACAAGCAGAAATCCACTCTGCAGTTGCTTCCTGACCTTCCGGATACAACTGGTAGCGAATCCTATCTCTTTCCTGAAACAATGTCCATTTGATTGAGAATTCTCTTTCGCCATCTGGCAATATGTAAGTCTGTTCTCCGCCTATTGAAGGTAAAGGAACGCTTATTTCATTGATTTTTAATCCCGCCAAACGATTTGCTCCCTGCCCGTTTTCCCTGCAGTTTGCAGCTGCATAAGTTAGTTGCTGAGAAAGAAACACATTGCCTTGCTCATCTTCCATATAGCGAGCTTTTATCCTTCCGGCGGCATCCAGTTCTGCATAACTGCCAACGCCGCGTTCATCTACTTGCACCAAAGGAATGCCCTGGCGACGGTCCCAAAAAGTGACTGAAGAAAGTGCTTCATAAGGCTGAAGCCGAATATCTTGAACACGAATTTCACTTCCTAATGCAGATAACGCAACGCTAACGGTTCCAGTAGGCAAAGAACCTTCCCACTGGATTCGCTGCCATTTGCCCATATCAGCACCAACAATTGTCCACTCTCGAACCGTCTGGCCATTTAAAGATAGTTGCAAAGTTCTATTTACCAAATCCATTCCCTGTATCCAGGCAGAAAAACGATAAATTCCGCCAGCGCTTGCCGCAAGGTTTGCAGTCACTGGGCTTAGAAGGGCATTGTCAGAAAAACGTCCGTATCCTAGCCCGCTTCCTTTTGTGGCGTTTCCTTGAAGTTTGATTGGTTTACAGGCTGTTAGCCCGGGAATCTCACAGCTCTCACCCGGAATCAGCAAAGTTGCACCCCACTTGCTGCCAAACACTCTACCGTATGGCAGGGCAACTTTGTTGCTTTCATGGAAAGATGCGCTGAAGTGTCCCAAGCGGTCAACATTTTCCACGGCTCTACCGCGATCAAAGCGAGTAACTGTGTTAACTTTTTTCCAGTGACTACTCTGAGTAGAGCTATTCCAATTAAAGCTAAATGAATTGCCGGCTTGCACTGTTTCAGGTTCCCAGTTCCAGCTTTCCATCGCATAAGGAATCGTAGCGCCGGAAACAGTTCCATAACGCACAGAGCTTGCCTGAGTTATCTTACCGTCGGCATCGCAAGATGGAAGGCATGCATAACTTGCAGCAACTTCCGAAAGACGGTTCGCATTTTTTAACGCATTATAATTCTCTGCAGCATAAACTGTTCGAGTTTCCATTTTTTTATTGCCTAAAACTTCCACAACTTTAAATGGCATGCCGTTCAATTCACTATAACTGAGCGTTTTTTCGCTTCGAATCCCTCCAGAAACGCCTTTCACAGATTCTAAACGGTCTGTATAAATTTCACGAGGCCAATTGGCGCCACGAAAGCGCTCATAAGTATATTCGGTTTTGCCAACAGATTTACTCTGAGTGTCGAAATTTTCTTCTATGCATACTTGCCCCATACCTACTCGATTATTTTTTCGCGGATTGCACATTGTTTGATGCAAAATCCCAGCGTTTTCCGGCAATGTGATAGATACCTTACTTACAAGTGGCGTATTATTAGGACCATCAAAAGCATAAGTACCATCCGAACTACTTTCAAAGGTATAAGAATCATAAAGATACTTATGGGTTTTATCGGTAACAGGATCCGAAACTTTCTTTTCCGTAACCACAAAAGCGCCAAAGGGGTTAACAAAGGAATCATCAAGCTTGCGGTAAATCTTCACCTGCGTATCGTTGTTGCCTTGTTTTTGGTAAAAGAATCCACCGCCGAGAGATTCGGCATTTTTTAACGCTTCATTGCTTATGCTCTCTTCACGCCAAGTCTGGCTGTTCCATATCCAAGCCTTATTCGCGCATGCACTTTCAGTATACCAATCCTGGCCGGTAACAACTCTCTTCTCTGTCGTTGGACATCCAAGTAACGAGGGAGAAGTCGAACTCCACTCACCATCCCGTTTCTCAAAACGCGTTATGCGTGCGTGGTGATCAGTTGACTGCCAGTAAGGAAGGTCTACATGTAAAACACATTTCAATCCCCACATCTTGGGTCTTGCTATCAAACAAACTCTTACTGTTTTCCAAGTATTGCGCGGGTGCCTTGCTATAAAAAAATCATTGCCGTTAACACCACGCCATCTAGATTCTACAAATAGGTCGAAATCATCATTATCCACCATATTTTTATTTTTATAGGGTCTATGCCAATACTCCCCATCCCAATCAAACAAAGTCAAATCATCATTATCATTATGCAACACAACATAATAATCAGCCCCGGAAGCTTCCAAGGAAAGATTTCCCTGCCAGCCGTTCAATTTCTCACCGCTTAGCAATTTCTTCCATTCATTACCATTCCAATGCCAAGCAGAAGACCGATAACCTACAAGACCGCGTTTTTCTTCCAGTCCATAAAAGTAATCACCCCACATATAATATTGATTATCATTATCAAGGTCATCCAAAAACGCTGTTCGTACTAAACTATCTCCGGAAAAAGTCAGGACCGTGATAGCTTTGCTGTTTGGCGTAAAAACATCATCACGTATATATGTAACCAATATATGATTCCGCCCGGCAGATACTTTGATTTCCTTTCTATCCCACTTACTGTCATCCACATTAGGAATTGTATAATTATAAGTTTTTCCCCAGCGACTCCAAGGAATACTCAGAGCAATTCTGTTGTTACTTGCGCGGAGATGAAGCAGATAATCAGGACCAGACCAAACAGTTTCACGAGAACCATTGCTTGGAATGGTTGAACCAACAACCCATTTCTCACTGTCCCAAACAACAGGAATAATGCTTTGACCGTCACTTCCTTCGGTATGAGATATAGCAAACCAACCTTTGTCCCCCATTACTATAGATGCTTTACTTGCATTAAATGTTTCTCCAAAAAGCACTGGCATATCAATCCAAAGACCGCCTACAAGACCGTAAGCACTTACTTTGCCGGTACCATCCATGCCTACTAAATACTGAGTGCCATCGGAAAGATAACCCATCTGCAAATGTTTGCTGCCTATATCTATCGTTTGGGCATGACCTTCAATACCCGCTTTACCCAAAGAAAAATGCGAATAAGTATAATCCACAGAGCCGCAGTTAGGACCGCGAACGCGGTACAAAGCTCCAAGAGGCTCACGCCTTGCCCCTTCTATTGTTGAAGCAGAGGCTCTTTCTGCCTCTGTATAATAATCATAATCTTCGCGGTCTACCTCAATTCCATTTGCATCCGTATGAATTACCGATACTAGCAAACGTTTCGTATAACCTTCCGCATCTTTGCCGCCAGGGCGAATCTTTAGAGCCTTATAGCACAAATCTATGCGACCGGTCTTCATTCCGTCTGCACCAAAAACTTCTATGGCTGAAAGATATTTTCTCTCCAATGGATTAATAAACGCGTTCGGAGGTGAACCGGGAAGCTCAAGCCCACGACTGTCCCAGTACTCTCCATGATATTCACCCTGCCCTTTATCTTCCAAAAGAAGCTTTATAGATGAACCTGCGGAACTTCGCACTTCTTTCAAATAGCTTTCCTTGGTATAACCATGGTTAGATGTCCAATTCCGCACAGAGATTTTTTCAAAAATCTGCTCATAATCATACTCTAGCCAGTTGCCTTCCAAATCTTCTTGACGGGAAAGATTCCACGCATTTGGATGCAGCGCGGTATTTCCGCCTATCGCATACCCAACGAGACCATGATCATACGGCCATGACAAATCGTGCTGCGTTGCGTTGCGCTTAGGGTTTAAAGGATTGTCAGCGTAGTCGCCGTAATAACTGATGAATCCAGACTCATTAATAATCTTCCAGCCAACTACTATGGTGTACGATTTGCCGGAAAAAACAGCTGGCTTTGTTATTTGCTCAACTTGCCAGTAAGGTTGCTGCTCAATCCACCATTTGCCATTATTGCCACGAACAAACTGATAGCGAACACCTGTTGGCAAAACCAAACTGTAAGAATCATCATCGGCAGGCATGGTCCCACGATGATCGCACAAAATCATAGCACGGCCAAGTGCCCAACCAAGACCAACCCAGCTGCCTGGAGATCGATCATTGCGGCTCTGCACTTCACGAAATACATTGCTGGAATATGCAAGATCAAAGGAAGTAGAAACGCCGCCAGATGAAATTTGAGTTAAAGGCTTAGAAAAAGCTACTGTACCGGAAAGCAAATTTACGCCAGCCTGCGGCTCCATAAAGCGATTGAATGCCGACCCAGATTCTGAAGTCTGGGCAAATACGTGTGTTAACGCAAATAAAAAGAAAACAATAAAAAACACAACTGATAATATAGGAAAACAAGTGCCCATAATGCGCCTATAACAGAAAGCGGAACACCCAGTGGCTTAACTTGGTGTGCACTTTTTCAAGACCGGTTCATGCTGAGGGCAAGCTTGAGGGTGAGACCCTTGACCTTGAAGAACCGGGCGGTTGCAGCTAGGGGGAAAAATCCCCCCCTATTTTTTTCTATATTGCCTCCTGAGGTTTTAAAATGATTGTTCACATGTCGAGGACGGCCACTCCCGAAGACCAAAATCGGGTTTTAGATAGAATTACCAAAATGGGGTTTAAGTATGAGCTTCTTGGAGCTACCGGAATTAATGTTGTAGGCATACTTGGCGATTTGTCGCAAGTGCCGGAATCTAACTTTGCAGACTTGTGCGGCGTTGCCAAGGTTATGCGCATTTCTAAAGGTTATAAGCTGGTTTCGCGGGAGTATTCGGCAAAGTCCAAGGTGATTGAGCTTGGCGGCGGCGTTATGGTTGGTGGTAGCGAGCTAACGTTTATGGCTGGGCCATGCTCGCTTGAAAGCGTTGAGCAGATGATGGCTATTGGTGCTTATGTTGCACCTATGGGAATAAAAATAATTAGAGGCGGCGCATATAAACCGCGCACTTCGCCTTACAGTTTTCAAGGGATGGGGCTTGAAGGGCTTAAACTACTAGCTACTATTCGAGAGAAGTATGGTCTCAAAATTGTTACCGAGGCAACAGGCTTGCATCATCATATCGACAAGGATGGGAACAAAGAAACGCGTAATGTTTTAGAAAATGTAATTGAGTATGCGGATATCATCCAAATTGGCGCGCGAAACATGAAGTCTTACGGTTTTCTGCAAGAGCTTGGCATTCTCACTAAAGACTGCAAAAAACCAATTTTGCTGAAACGCGGCGATTCATCCACGCTCAAAGATTTTCTTTTGGCCGCCGAATATATTGTAGCCAACGGAAATCCCAATGTCATTTTGTGCTTGAGAGGCATTCGCACTTTTGAGGAAGAAAAATTTCAGCGATACACACCAGACATCGGTGCGATTACGGTGCTTAAGCGAGAATCGAATCTTCCGGTGATTTTCGATCCATCTCACTCAGCCGGATATCGCGCAAACGTGGCAGGCACGGCACTTGCGGCAGTGGCGGCAGGAGCAGACGGCCTTTTGATTGAAACGCATAACGACCCAACCAATGCTCTGTGCGATGGGGACCAAAGCGTTACAGAAGACCAACTCAAGGATATAAAAAGCAAAGCCGATGCGATTTGGAATTTGCTGAAGTAAGCGATAAAGAAGATTGAGATTTTTATGTACACTAAACAAAATTTAATGGATAATATGGCTACCATGAATATCGACCCGCATGGGGCCTTGCTGATACATCTCTCCTATAAAGCCATCGGCGAAACGGAAAATCGTGCGGAAACGGTGCTGGATGCATTTGTGGAATATATGAAACCGGGACTGCTTGTGCTACCCTCTCATACTTGGCGCAATGTCAATAACGAAAATCCTGTAATGGATATTCTTCATACCCCTTCATGTGTTGGCATTTGCACTGAACTTTTTCGCCGCCGCCCGGGCATACAACGCTCCCTCCACCCCACCCATTCCGTTGCAGCACTGGGCAAAGACGCAGAGGAATTTATTGCCGGCGAAGAAAAAATGCAAACCCCTTGCGGCAAAGGCGGGGTGTACTACAAACTATGGGAGAGGAATGCACAAATTCTGCTCATAGGCGTAAATTTCAGCCGCAGCACATTCATTCACGGCGTTGAGGAATGGGATGGCGCTATTGGTTCTATTTCTGAAGAAAAAACCGAACTTTATGTGATAAACCGCGATGGTGGGCGGCTTTACACACCGCAATACCGCCACTGTTCCTCCTTGGGTTCGAGAACCTTTGTCAAACTTGAGCCGGAAGCGCTATCGCAAGGAGTAATGACCATATCCCGCTTTGGAAATGCTACAGCCCGCCTTGTGCGAGCAAAACCTATACGCACCTTGGCTGCCAAATTTTTAGCAGAAGACCCGCAGTATCTGATGTGGCATTGAGGAATACAAATGAAAACAATTAAAAAAAATATCTACACATCACTCGCACTGTGCATGTCGCTTGCGTTTTTCTTATCTTGTTCTGAAATTGATAATCAAGAAATTCCCATTGCTAAAACTGCATACGAATATTTTGTTGAGATATCGGGGATTCCGCGTTGCACAGGTAATGAAAAGGCCGCAAGCAATTATTTGGCTGAGTTTGGAAGAGTGAGGGGTTTTGAGGTGTTTCAAGATGAGATGTTTAATGTGCTTATGAGGAAGAATGGTTCCAAAGGACGTGAGCATGAACCGCCTATTATTTTACAAGCGCATATTGATATGGTTTGTAAAAAAGACAATAACGTAATTCATGATTTTGAAAAAGACCCGATTATTCCGGTTGTAAATGACGATTGGATTACTGCAGAGAAAAGGACTACGCTTGGCGCGGACAATGGGGGTGGGTTATCTATGATTATGGCGGTGTTAGCTTCGCACCATATTTCTCATCCGCCCATTGAGGCTCTTTTCACAACGCAAGAGGAAACCGGATTGCACGGTGCAGATTTTTTTGACGTTTCGCTGTTAAATGGTCAGCGACTTATCAATCTTGATATGATAGGCGAAGAAGCGTTTGTTGTGAGCAGTAAATGGGATGATGGTCCCGATTTGGTGATACCTATTTTGGCTAGATTTGCATTGCCCGATTGGCCTTACAAAGCCGACTCTCCGCTGAGAGATACAATGGCCGAAGTGTTCAGAAGTTTTTATGGCAAGGAGCCGGTGCTTGCCGGAATTAACAACCGCGTTGCCGGCGTTGAATGTCTTGTGTTCGCCAACAAAATGCCCAATGCCGATATGATTTCAATAGGCGTTGATATTATGGATATACACACACCCTATGAAAGGATGAGCTTATCATCGCTTAACAGGGTGTATGACTATCTTGTCCAAGTTTTGGAGGTTTTGTGAACATGTCATATTCCATCACAGGCTCTTATGCCACTGCCACGGTTTATGCAAGCAATGTTGAAGAGGCTTGCGAAGAGCAAATCAGAGAGGTTTGCGATAAGGAGTTTTTGGCAAACGAAAAAATCAGAATAATGCCGGATTGCCATTACGGCAAAAATATTTGCATTGGATTCACTTCAACAATGAAAAGCGAGTGGGCGGTGCCAAATTACATTGGCGTTGATATAGGTTGCGGAGTTGCGTCGCACCCGATTGGAGTTTTGGAAAACATAGATTTTAAAGAATTTGATAAACAAGTTCGCAGAAGCATCCCTGTGGGAAAGAGTATTCACAAAAGATTTGATGAAGACCGTTGCAAAGATTTTTATGCAAAAATCACAAAAAAATCCATGCATCTTTTTATTGAAGAGATAAATGAGTTGATTAAAAAAATAAATCTGGATTTTCGTTCAAAACATTATGTTGAGCAGTCAATCGGAACGCTTGGCGGTGGTAATCATTTTATTGCGCTTAACAAAGGCAAAGACGGCGAAGTGTTTGTGACAATACACAGCGGTAGCAGAAATTTTGGACTGAAAATTGCGGAACATTTTCAAAGAAGGGTTGGTAAGGACGGTTATCTTTCAGGGGAATTGTATAAGGATTATATTTATGCAATGGAGCTTGCTCAAAAATATGCGGGGTTTAACAGAGTAAAAATGCTTTGCGAATTGCTGCGTTATTTTGATGTGCAGTTTGATAAGGAAAAATTTATAGAATCTGTACACAACTATATTGACATGGAAAATCGCATTATAAGAAAGGGAGCTATCTCCGCTCAAAGCGGTGAGCTGTGCCTTATACCAATAAACATGGCAGATGGAACCTTGCTTTGCAGGGGCAAGGGAAATGCGGATTGGAATTATTCCGCTCCGCATGGCGCCGGCAGGGTGCTCAGCAGAAACCGCGCATACAAAGAGCTGACTTTGGAAGAATATAAAAAACAAATGGAAGAGAATAATGTATGGAGTTCTTGCATAACAAAAGGAACGCTTGATGAATCTCCCATGGCGTATAAAAAGTATAAATATTTGCTGAAATTTATAGGAGATACTGTTGATGTGCTTGATCACTGGGCAGAAATTTATAATTTTAAATGTGCGGGTTAAATGCAAGAACCACGCCTATTCTCCCTAAAACCTAGATGGAACCAAACCTTATCGGTTTCCGTGGGGGCTGCTATTGAAGCTTGCGAAGGCTTTGTGGTGGTGGATTTTGGAGTTAAGGAAACTGCCGGCTGCTTTTGCCAAAACAAAGAGCAAGACGGCGAGGCTGTTTGGCAAGATTCCTGCGTAGAAGTTTTTTTGAGAATGCTGGACAGAAGCAATGAATATGCAAACTTTGAGTTTAATTCAAAAGGCGTGTGTTATGCTGCGCACGGCAAAGACAGGCAAAACAGAACGGAGCTTTCAAAAGATGAATATGCACAAATAATAAGAAAACCAAGCGGAGTTTCCATAGACAAAGATTTTTATAGATGGTCTCTTTCCGTGCAAATTCCTTTTACCCTCTTAGGTGTCGGTAAAAATTTTAATGTATATCGATTAGACGGCAACCTGTATAAATGTGCAGATCACGCCGCAGAACCTCACTATCTTTCCGCATTCCCAATAAACACCCCAAACCCGGATTTTCACAGACCGGAGTTTTTTGATTGCTTGACTGGGACCTAGCAGTGTTTTTTTTGGCATTGCTTGCCCTCCAAGTTATTTTTACCCCGATTTTTTGCTCTTTAACCTACTATTTATGCTTTTTCTCATAAAAACCCTGCAATCTGTCAAAAAATTTTTTACTTTAATGTATTATGCGCAGTTTTGCTTTTTCCGGTAAAATTTTACTCTGCCTTTTTGGGGTGGTTGCCCTCGTTTTTATGTCTTGCAATAAAGAAACAGCAAAAACGGAAGAAAGAGATATTGTTTTAGACGATGAATATATTGATCCGGCCATGGAGCAGTTTAGAGAGCCGCTAGATGCGAGGATCAGCTACAAAAAAGCCCGCAATTTCAACAAAGCGAGTGAAGCTCTTGTTATTATGGGGCAAAAATGGGCAGAAGAAATAGAATTGGCAGATAACGAAGAGAAATTGAAAATAACAGCCGCTTACGAAAAGGCTCAAGACGATTTGATACGCAAGTTCGGAATAGCAGGCAAAGAAGAATTCAAATGGATTCACACTAAGGCTTTGCCGGACTCCTCAAACAGAGATGTTTTTGTGAGGGCCGGAGTTTGGATTAAAAGGGATTAAAATAACAGGAGTCATGTCAAATGAAAGGAAAAAAAGGTATTATCTTTGGTGTTGCAAATGATCGTTCTATCGCTTGGGGCATAGCAAAGAAACTATTAGATGATGGTGCAGAAGTAGCATTTAGTTACAACGGCGAACGCCTAAAACGTAATTTGGAAAAGCTACTTCAAGATTATCCGGGGTGCAAGCTCTACGACTGCGATGTTTCCAACGAAGAAAACATTTCAACAGTAGCTCAGCAATATAAAGCTGATGTTGGTAAGTGTGATTTTCTGGTTCATGCCGTTGGTTTTGCAGACAGAACCTATTTGGAAGGCCAGTTTTTGCCAACCCCAAAAGATGCGTTTATGCAAGCAATGGATGTTTCCGCATACTCTTTGGTTTCCTTGACCCGCGCCTTCAAGCCCTTGATGTCGAGCGGCAGTTCGGTTTTGGCTCTTACATATTTGGGCAGCGAAAAGGTTGTTCAAAACTACAATGTTATGGGCGTTGCAAAAGCTGCGTTAGAAGCAATGGTGCGCTACCTTGCCTACGACCTTGGACCGGAAGGAATCCGAGTTAATGCCATCAGTGCAGGCCCTGTGAATACGCTCGCAGCCCGCGGCATCAGCGATTTTACCGATTTGCTGAAAATCCACCGCAAAATTGCCCCTCTCCGCGAAAATACAACTCCGGAGCATGTTGGCGGCGCAGCATATTTCCTTTTGAGCGATCTCTCTTGCGGAGTAACTTCCGAAATTATGTATGTGGATGGCGGCTACAACACTGTTACAGTAGGCCCGATTTCCGCATACGATAAGGAATGATTCCTCTTCTACTCACTTTTTTGGGCATTGTCACAGACCCGGACTTTGCGGCAAGTGACTCTTTGCAAATTGAGGTGCTAGAAACCGGAGCGGCAAGCTCTGTGCTTTTCAATGAGCAGTTTAAGCTGGAACTGCCACAGGATACGGCTTGGAATATATGTGTGCAAAGCGTGGGAAGTGGACTGGAGAAATGTTATGAGTTGAAATATTTTGGGAGGGATTCGGTTTTTTCGGCGGAAATTTCCGGAAAAGAAAACGTTGTTTGGTTTGAAGACAAGTCAAAAGTTGAGAGTGGAGAGTTGAGAGTTGAGAGTGGTGCAAATATAAATGCAGATAGCATTCCCGAAGCGCAAGTTCCTGTGGAGCAGGTTACTGAGTTGCGGAAAGTGGTTGTGCAATTGCGCAAAAAACCTAGGCGAAAAATGGGGGAATCGGTTGTTAGCGCAAAGGATATAAAAAGAATGCCGGGGCTTGCGGAGGCTGATGTTATACGCAGCATTCAGGCACTGCCGGGCGTGGTTGCAAGTTCGGATTTCAGCACAAAAATTTATGTGAGAGGCGGAGCGAGCGACCAAAATTTATTTCTGCTGGACAACGGAATTGTTTATTCTCCCGTGCATTTTTTTGGACTTTTCTCAACATTCTTGGTAGAAGCGGTTGATGATGTTAAATTTTATAAAAGCGGTTTCCCTGCTGAGTATGGAAATCGTTTGAGTTCCGTTGCTGCAATAAATAGCAGAAAGGGTGGCAATGATACTTTAGATGGATGGTTTGCAAAAAATTCCATAAAAATCAGCACCTTTGCGGTACAAGCACACACCGAAGGGCGCAAGGGGGATGCCAGCTGGATTGTGGCAACACGTAGCACTTACATAAAGCAAATTTTGGATGCCCTGCAAGCTTCCGGAGCAATAGATTTTACACTGGATTATAAATTTACAGATTTTCAAAGTGTTTTTGATTACAGATTAAGCGAAGACAAAGATTTGCGTGTTTCTTTGTATGTTGGCGAGGATGTTCTAAAATTTTCGCCGCTTTTTGTGGAGTGGGGCAATATAGTGCTTCCCATAAATTTCAAGTGGCAGTTAAATAATAAGTGGGTATGGAACAGCGGTTTTTCTTACAGCAAATTTTTCCAGATATTCAAATTAGAAGATTTGCTGGATATGCAAAATGGAGTTGAGACAGTAGCAATTCGTCAGTCGCTTTCGTATTCCGGATTTGAAGAGCACACGGTTACATTTGGTTATGATATGGAATATTCTGAGGTTTCTTTTGTGCAGAACGTTGAAATTACCGGGCAAAAATTTGAAGACAATCCAAAAACGCGCCATCATATTGTATATGCGCAAGATGTGTGGAGACCGGCACCTTGGGAGTTTAGGAGCGGTTTGCGTTTAAACTACCATGAGCTTTCGGAGCATTTTGGTGCAGAGCCGCGCTTTGCTGTTTCATGGGAATTTGCGGAGAATCAGAAATTGGAATTTTACACCGGTTATTATTTGCAATACTTGAATAGCATTATGTTTTCTGACCAGGAGTCTTTAAATGAATTTTATTATCCATCGCGCAAAACAGCGGTAAATGGAACAATAAAACCCTCAAGTTCCATACTCTCTGCAATAGGTTACTCTCTTTCCGATATTTTTGGAATGTTCAATTTCAACACCGAAGTTTATTACAAAACCCAAAATGATTTAATTGTATATAACACCGAAGACATGGATGATGAAACTTCAAGCAGGGTGGAAACTTTAGGCGATATGCTCATAAGGGGTGAAGGTTATTCTTTTGGTTACGAAGTGTCTTTGCAAAAACCGGAAGGTTTTTTGAGCGGAGGCATAAATTTTAATCAGGGCATATCTGTTTTTAAAGACGGCGAAAACAGAGCTTATTTTCCGAACTGGCATCAACCTTTTGCGTTGAAGGGCGACTTATCTGTGAACTGGTTTGAGAGAAATTATTTTTTGCGCACTTCTTTTCAGTTAAAGTGGGCAAGCGGAATGCCTTATACTTCGTATTTGGGTCACCTTGGGGTTTATGGAGTGGATCTTAGTTTTCCGGGATATAATCTTACAGAAATACAAGGCAACCGCAACGCTAGTATGCGCTCCGATTATTTTCGCTTAGATGCAAAGTTGATTGATTGGGGCAAAAAAGACAAATGGAATTTTAGTTTCACAATTCTAAACTTAACCGATCACAAAAACCAGTTCTTTACATTCTACCACAGCGGAGAAAATCCTCCCAGAGAAGAAAACATCTATCAATTTCCATTTTTTCCCTTGCTAATTAATTGGGAATACTATTTTTGATTTCACATCATTCCAGCCGCCGATTTCTGATTTGTAGCGATAGATGCGGTAAAGGCGGCGTGCCATGCGGGTTGTGATTTCGTAAGAGATGGTTTTGTGCTCGGCGGCAAAAGATTCAACGGAAATTTGACCCGAATATTCCCCGTCCATGCACTCCGCAATGTCTCCGATTTGCACATCGGGAATTTCGCTCACATCCACCATGCAGGCATCCATACATACACGCCCCAAAATTGGGCAAGCTTTGCCGCGTATAAAAATTACACCCTGATTCGGTTCGCCTCGCAAATAACCATCCCCATAACCAATGGCAATTGTTGCAATTCGCATATTCTTTTTTGCAACAAAAAAGTGCCCATAAGAAATTCCCTCGCCCGCCTCAACCTCCCGCAAAGCCCTAATCGTTGAGCGAAGTTTTAACACAGGTTTTATTGCAAATCTGGAAGGAATTTCTCCCAAAGGGTCATAGCCGTAAAGAGCAACCCCAGGGCGAACCATATCGTAATGAGTTTTATCTTTGAACAAAAGCGTGGCCGGTGAATTTGCTATATGGCATAACGGAGGTCGCATCCCGGCCTTTTCCAACTCTTTAACCAAAGTGTCAAACTTTGCAAGCTGGTTTTCCATAGCGGTATGCTCCGGTGTATCGGCAGTGGCAAAATGCGAATACAAGCCCTCAACCTCCAAATTAGGAAGCTCACATATAGCTTTCACAGTTTCAAGATCATCATGCCTAATCCCAAAACGATGCATCCCGGTGTCGAGTTTGATGTGGATTTTGAGTTGAGAATTCCCCTCTTCTAGAGGGGTGCCCGCAGGGCGGGGTGTGCTTGCGGTGTTTAAAGCCTTAGCAGTTTTATAGTCTTGGATGGTGGGGGTTAGGTTGTGTTTAATTAAGAAAGGAAAGTCGCTTTCCAGGCAAGGACCTAGAATTAGAATTCTGGCTTGCACTCCGTTTTCGCGCAGGGCTATTCCCTCAAATAAATGGGCAACGCCTAAAAAGTCAATTCCGGCTTCCATGGCAGCAAAAGAAATGGCTAAGGAACCGTGCCCGTAAGCATCGGCTTTTACAGGCAAAAGAATTTTAACGCCTGCCGGCAATAAACTCCGAAAATAACGAATGTTACTTTGCAAATTATCCAAATTTATTTCTATCCAGTTTGGTCTGGGAATTCCGCCAAATGGAAACATTTAGTCTTCCTCTGACATTACTTTTTTCACATCAACAAAGCGCACATTCCTATTTGGATTATGCCCATACCTGTTCAGCAAATGAATTTCAACCATCTGATTCATGTCTGATATTTTTCTTTCAACCCTGTACACTTGAAAAAACAAAAGCACAAGGTAGCAAATGATTGCGAAAAGAGCAAGACCAAGAACTAGAGAAAAAAGCATTATACAAGTTCCGCTATCTGTACCGTGTTTAACGCGGCGCCTTTGCGAATCTGGTCACCAACCACCCACATATCAAAAGTGTTTTCTTGCGATTGGTCTACACGAATTCTGCCTACCAATATGGGGTCTTTGCCGGTTGCATCTATGGGCATAGGCCAGCGGTTTTTGGATGGCTCTTCCATAATTTGAATACCTGGAGCATTCCGCAAAACCTCGTAAATTTCTGCAACGCTTGCCTTTTTGGAAAGTTTTATGTTCAAAGCTTCGGAATGCGCTCTCAAAATTGGAACTCTAACGCAAGTGGCATTTACACGCAAATTGTTATCGCCAAAAATTTTATGAGTCTCTGCGACCATTTTCCATTCCTCTTCGCAATAACCGGTTGGCGCAAAAGAAGAAGCCTTTTCCGGGCTACCGTCATTGTAAGAAGAATTGTGCGGAAATAAATTAAATGCGTATTGATGAGGAATAACCGTGCGCTCAAAAGTTTTGCCCTCTGCAACAGCAAGGCTCTCCAAACGAAGTTCTTCCATGGCTGCCCACCCCGCGCCGCTTGCGGCCTGATAGGTACATGCATGAATTCTTTCAACGCCAAAAGCTTTGTATAACGGATATAACGGCAACAGCATTATTATTGTGCTGCAATTCGGATTCGCTATAATACCCTTGTGTTTTTTAATGTCTTGAGCGTTTACTTCCGGAATCACAAGCGGAACATCGGGGTTCATTCTGAAAAAAGAAGTGTTATCAACAACCACAGCGCCGGCTTTAACTGCTGAAGGCACATACTCTTTTGAAAGAGAACCGCTTGCAGAAGACAAAACCAAGTCCACGCCTTCAAAGGAATCGTGGCGAAGTTCCTGCACGGTTATGTCTTCGTCTTTAAATTTTATTTTTTTACCGGCACTTCTAGCCGAAGCCAATAACTTCAATGATTTAAGCGGAAAATTCCGTTCTGCCAAAAGATTCAGCAGTTCTTGCCCCACTGCGCCCGTCGCACCTATTATTGCTACATTCTTCATGCTCTACTCCTTGTTTATAATGGAAGAAATTACCGTTTTCACTCGGCTTGCTCGCTCGCGAGCCTTAGCAAGGCTCTCTCCAAAGGCATCATTTTCCAGCCTGAACTGATAGTGAACCTCATAACCTGCAAGCCTCAAATTATCCGCCGCCGCGAGCAAAGAATCATAAGCCGGTCTTCTTTCGGGAGGTGGTCTCAAATTTCTAATTTGACTATAAGAATTCATGCTCCTGTTTCTCAAAGCAAGAGCCTTACTTTCAAAATTTTCTCGTCTCTCAATGCCTTGCGAGAGTATATTTTTCCAATCCGGAAAAGAAAGAACGGAGTCTGCAATTGTCATAACTCCATCCAGCAACTGTTTTTCTGCGGCAAGATAATCTGTAGTCAGAGAATCTCCGGCAGATGCGTTTAAATTCGGAACGGGAACATCAAGCTGAGGAATGCTCGGTCCGCTCAGACCTATTTCTCGCTTGACTGTTTCAAATTCCAAATAAGTAAAAAATGCTGCTGTTGCCACCATTGCAACAACTATAAGCCACGAAATAATTTGCCTTAAAAAGCCGCGTGCATTTATGGCGCATATAATGCTTAAGCCTACTATACACCATAAAATCGCAACTTGTACCAAATCTACGTTTATCATAGTTCAACTAGAAGGGCAACTGATCATCCGAGTCGCCGGTTGGCGGCGGCGGCGGGCTACTAAGCCCATATTCACCGCCTATATCACCACCGGACATATCATTTGAATAACTGTGTCTAGGAGCTAAAAACTCAAAATTATCCATTAAAATTTCTGTCACATTATGCTTTTGCCCTGTTTGAGGATCGTTCCACTGGCGGTAAGAAATCCGACCTTCAACATAAAGCGGGGTTCCCTTTTTTATTCCCAGCTTCTCTATGCGTTCGGCAAGTTTGTCCCACGCAACAACTATATGCCAAGCTGTGTCATCTTGCATCTCGCCGGTATTGGGGTTGCGAAACCTGCGTGTGGTAGCAAGGGAAAAAGAAACCCTTTTCTTATTGTTCTGCGTAAGACGAACTTCAGCATCTTTGCCGAGATTGCCCATGAGCATCACTTTGTTTAAATAAGCCATATTGCTATTCCTCAATTGTTAAGGGTAATGTAGAAAATTTTTTGGGGAGTCTTGCCTCTAGGGTCTAAATTAGGGAGAGGTATCTCCCTCGCCGCTACTCCGTGCGCGGCTACCCTCTCGTGCCCACATACCATTGCACTCTGCAATGCAACGTATTGTTGCGGAGATCAACATAGTTCAAAACCACACGTGCACTGTTATTCCTGCGGCAAGCAAGGCGCCGCCAACGCCGTAGGCAATGTTTCGCAAGTTTTTTGCGTCTTTTACCTTCTTCCATTCTTCTTTTTTTCTATCCTTAAGTTCTTCCAATTCATTTTCATTTGCAGGCAATGCGCTGGGCATTTTTTTGTAATCAGTATTGAGTTTGTCTACTTTGATGTTTTGATAAACTCCAAAACCAATGGCAGCCGCCCCTAAAACATCCAAACTAAGTGCGATAAAGAATGAGGAGTTACTTTGTTTTAATTGAGAATTGGATTGTACATTGCTAACTTCGTTGTTTAATTGAGAGTTGAGAATTGAGAATTGAGAATTCCCTTCCCGCTCTGCATCTCGCT
>JAITUM010000098.1 GCA_031286305.1 Candidatus Fibrimonadaceae bacterium
ATCCTTGCTACGGGGAAATACCTTGGAGAAGGCTTTGATTTGCCGAGTCTTGATACTCTGTTTTTGGCTTTTCCTTTTTCGTGGCGCGGAACGCTTATTCAATACACCGGTCGTCTTAATCGTGCGTTTCACGGAAAAAAGGAGATACAGGTTTATGATTATGTCGATGAAAGGGTGGCGGCATTATTGGGGATGTATAGGCGGCGGCTGAGGAGTTATAAGAGCTTGGGGTTTGCCATAGCAGAAAATGAACTTATGAATTAGATAGCCTACATCGGTTTATCTACCTATATGGACTGCGAAGATTTCGAAACGAATAATGAAGTTCTCGCAAATAAAAGTTATTACGATAAAGTAAAATTCATAGATGAGAATAACAAGCTGTGCAAATGCTTATGTTCATCTCAATTTGCCAATATAGAATGCCATTTAAAATGTTCATTAGGCGATGGTTCAACTTTTATTGTTCGACACGTTTGTGTAATTTTTATAAAAGATTCTTTTTTCGAGCATCGAAGACCAATCCTCCGATAGCCAGTCTTCGGCAAGCCAGTCCTCAGTGAACTGTCCCAGAAAAACATCGCTGCAATTATATTCAGGGCAAGGCACGCCTTGCCCCTACAGGCACCGCGCAACAAACCCGATAAATACCGCGTTTATTCCAAATATTCAATGAAAATTTGTGTCAACGCCCATGCGCAACGGTGGTGTGTACATCCACAACGGTGCCCAGAAAACGGGGCGTTGCGGGGTGTCCCCGCATTGGGGGTAGCGGAAAACGCCAAAGGCGGTTGCAGCGAGGGGGATATCCCCCATATTTAAAAATTAAGATGCGTTTGCCCTGTTGCAATGCCTTATGGTTATCAAGAAACGAGTAAAACTTTTGTAAATTCTAAAGCATGAAAAAATTATTCTATATTTCTTTGCTATTCACTATGTTCGCATGTAATATCCTAGACAAAGAAACCATAGTTTCGCCCCTTGACTCGGCGGTGCGCGTAAATGGTCGCTTTGCGAAAGAAGTTTTGGGGAAAGATACCGTTTTAAGAACCTCGTTTTCCGGCACAAGTTTTACCATTGCTTTTGAAGGAACCGAAGTTAGCATTTTGCTAAAAAGCCCGGCTAATGTGTTTAACGTGATTTTAAATGGAAAGCAAATGCCGCCGCTTGACTTATCGACAAATAGCGATGAAAAACATCTTATAGCAAAAAATCTTGAAAAGGGAATTCATGTAATCACTGTTGCAAAACGCACGGAGTCTTCGCAGGGTGATGATATTTTCAAAGGTTTTGCGGTAAAAGGCGTTCCGAAAAAAGAAGCTTTGCCGCTTGAGCCTAAGCTTAAAATTGAATTTTTAGGAAATTCAATAACAGCAGGTTATGGCGTTTTGGATTCGGTAAAAGAAAACACCTATTCTCCCATAACGGAAGATGTATTTTCCTCTTATGCGGGTGTTGCGTCAAGGGAACTCAAGGCAGAGATGCGAACGGTGGCTTTTTCCGGCAGAGGAATTTACCGCAATCATCCCGATTCTAAAGACGCCCGTCCTTTGCCTGGATTTTTCCCGTATGTGAGTGTGAATGCAAATATTCCATGGGATTTTTTGTGGCAGCCGGATATTGTGATTATTAATCTTGGAATAAACGATTTTGCTTTGGGCGTGCCTGATTCTGCAAAGTTTGTTGGTTCAATGGTGAAGTTTGCAAAGCAAATAAATGAAAAATATCCTAAAGCTGAGATAGTCATAATTGATGGTCCTATGGTAAACGATTTTTATCCTGAGGGAGTTCCTAGCTTAACTCTTTGTAGAGATTTTTTAGATGCTGCGAAAAATGAATTGGTAAAGCAGGGCTTAGCTGTTCATAGGTTTTCTCTTTCGCCTCAAGACGGTTCGTTAGGTTATGGAGCGGATTGGCATCCTAGCAAAGAGCAGGCGGAGAAGAATGGAAAGGAGCTTGCGGAGTTTCTATTCTCATCGTGGTTCAAGCGAGAGGTGCACTAAGCTCTTCATTCCAAGGGTCTAAAACAGACAAATCTTCAAAAGCTTTAAAATCAGCGATATTTCTTGTAACTAAAGTTAATTTATGATTAATTGCAGTGGCAGAAATAATAGCATCTGGCATTTTCTTCTTATACTTGCGCCTTAATTCTATTGTTTTGTTCACAACATCATCATTCAACTTAAACACATTAGAGCAAGATACGAAATCAACAACATTCTGTTCCACATTAGAGAAGCTAAGTAATTCTATCTCACTCCCATTCATTCCTCATTGAATTTAACTCCTGTTGCATTTTACGAGCACTTTCTTTTGAAATAGAGCCAGCAAACCTTTCTGAAAGTTTAGGTTTTGCAAAAACGGGTTTGGAATCTAACACTCGTAGCATTCCAACGTTTTCCAAATACTGCAGTAAATCTAATGCAATATTATTCTTAATTTCAACTGTGGCAGTAGTCATAATCATATAATATAGAAAAAAGTTGTTAAGCGTGTCAAGGACGTTTTTTAGCAAAGCATAGCTTTGAGAAAAACAGCGATTTTGAGCGGATTTTGGGGTGTTTTTGCGTTATATTCTGAATTATGTGTTTAGTTGAGAGTTATTTGCGGCTTTTTATTTTGTATATTGTCCTTATGTCTTTGTCTGCAGATGTAATATCTAGAATAATTCAAAGCCTTATGGGCTTGAATGTCTATAAAGTTATTTTATTCGGCTCTTATGCAAGTGGCACGGCAACCGAAGACAGCGATATAGATTTGGTTATAATTTTGGATACAGAAGAATTTGCAAAAACTTTTGACGAAAGAATGGATAGAAGTGCACCAATAAATAAATCACTTCGTGGAATTCGTAAAGATTTTTCAATGGATATTGTAATATACTCAAAAGGAGAATACTATTACTTAAAGAAAAGAGAGAACTTTTTTGTGCAAGAATTAGAAAAAACCGGAAAAGAGCTTTATGCAAAATGACGAATCTAATCCAAATGCGTGGATGTTTTTTGCAAATAATAATATAAAAGCGGCAGAAATTCTTGTAGATAAAATAGAGCTTACAGGAGAGGTGGCATTTCTTTGCCAACAGGCTGTTGAAAAATATTTAAAAGCTTTTTTAGTGGCAAATAAAAATGCAGTTAAAAAAACACACGATTTAGAAAAGTTATATTTAGAAGTCAAGAAAATAAAAGATTTGAATTTTGATGAAACCATTTTAGAACAATTAGCAATGCTGTATGTGGAATCTCGTTACCAAACAGGTATGGAAGTATTATCAGCCGGAGTTTTGCCAACACAAAAGAAGGCTAGAAGCTATTTAGATTTTGCCAAAAATGTGGCAAACACAATTAAAATCGAACTTGAAAAACCAGAAAAATTAGGAAAAGCCTAGTTTTTTTCCTACTTTCACAATTTTTGGACATTTTGGGAGAAGGCTCTCCCTCGCCGCTACTTCGTGCGCGGCTACCCTCTCTTGCATATTCCTAATCCTCTGGGCATGGACCAAACTTAATGCTGCTAATATGTATATAAGACGTACCTTCGGTAACACCTGCAAAGCTATTGCCTCTGTGGAAAATTATTGAGTTTGAGTTGGCTAAGTCTATATTGTGGTCAAAGTTGCCATAGTTGTCAAACTCTCTAAAGTCCAAAAACTTTTTTTTAATGGTGCTTTGATTCAGTAATACGCGATAATAAGGCTCGCAATCGTTACAAGTGCGAGTGCCTCCAAGCCTCAACTGGAATGTCTGTTCGGTAGCATATTCTATGCATATGCCAGTATAATTTTGGGCAGTATTTTTTGGATAGCTAACAGAGATTCCGGCCCAACAGCCACCGCCGCCAGATGACTCATGAAACAAGTCGATTTTAACATCGCCACTCCAAGTCGAAATGCCAGTCACAGGACCTTCCTCGCTGATGTTAACATAATCATCGATAGCATTATCTTTAAAGCCTACGGTGGAGTTTGAATTGTAATAATTAGACCACCTACAGGTATTCATGGATAAATCCCAAACTAAACCGTCGATGATTTGGGTGGAGCAGGTACCGCTGCTGCTTTGTGTGGTTCCTGTACTACTACTGCTTTGTGTTGTTTCTATGCTACTGCTACTTTGTGTGGTTCCTGTGCTACTGCTGCTTTGTGTTGTTTCTATGCTACTGCTGCTTTGTGTGGTTCCTGCACTGCTGCTCTGCGGAATGTTGTTATATGGGCAATTATTGGCTAATGTTGCGCCTGCCGGGCAAGAGATATATGGACCTTGAATGCATAGTTGCTCCGCTATGAAAACGCAAAAAGCATATTCTTGGGGTTGTTCCGGTTCTATTGAAGCGCTGCAGGATGTTATTGACTGGACCCCCATACCAACAACTAAGAAGGCTAGCAGGGCAGAGATAGTTTTGAAAAGCACTTTTTTCATAATAATTCCCCTAAAATTGACAATATAGAAAATTCCACTTTTTCCTGCATTTTCCTTAAAAGCCCATCTACAAATGCTTTACCAAGTGTGCAGGTATGCTTATTCCGCTACCCCTACCGCACAACAATCCGTTTTATAATACCCGAATGTTTTTCTATGTACACGCCCGGCACTGTGGGTTTTTGTGTGCCCAATGGTTCGCCTTTTAACGTGTAGTAGAGCGGGGTGGTTGAGTTGAGGGTTGAGAGTTGAGAGTTGAGAATTGGCACTGTTTCGGTCCATTTTGCGGTTAGCGTTATGGCTTCGGTGATTTCGGTGTTGAAGTCGAATTCGGTTTCACCAATGTACCAGCCTGCGAAGTTGTAACCTTCTTTGGTTGGGTCGGTGGGTTTTGTTGCTTTGTTGCCTTCGTCTATTTCTTGCGCATTGGGTGTTGGTGTGCCACCATCGGCGTTGAAGGTGACGGAGTATTTCTGTGCTAAGTGCTCGGGCAACTCTGTCGCCGCTTCGAAGCCTGGTAACTTGCCGTTTTCAACAACCCAGCCGCCCTCGGCTGTAAACCGCTCGCCGATTGTGCCGTCTCCGCGGATCTCCGCCCCGCTCATGGCAACGCCGTTTAACGTAGATTCGCCAATGGCGTCGGTAAACTCGCCGGTCATATCTTCGAACGCCGCGTTGTTTGAGAGTACAACGCCGTTGTCGTGGCTGCCTATTACGCGTCCGATGTTTGAATTGCCCGTTACGCCTGGATTAAGCGCGGCGCAACCGGTTATTTGAGCGGTGGGGCTCCCTAAACCGGCATGCCCTACAATGCCGCCGGCTCTCGTACCGCCTTGAACGTCCGCGGTGGAATAACTGCCGGTCACGCTGCCGCCAAGCATGTATCCCACCACACCGCCAATGCTGTTGCCGCTGTTTTCGGTATTGGCCGGATATTGCCCCTCATCGCCTCCCCCGCCGGCGGTTTCTTTCACTACCCTGCAAGCATTGTCGGAATATATCGCTTTGCCTACGCTCCACTTCAGGCAGGCCGTGCGCTGTGTTTCTCCGAGTACCGGCTGTCCGTCTCCATCAATATGCGGAGCGTCCGGATTAATATCCCAGCATCCGCCATCCCAGAGGCAATAATCCGACGGGGGAGGCGGCGGGATGTTATGATTTTGCACGACGCCGTTGCTATCTAGGCACATTGCCGGGGTCACGATACCGCCATACCACACCTGTTCCGGCCCTATCGGGTGGCATTCTTGCGATGCCGCCCAGCAGCAATATTGCGCGCCTTCATCGCTGAAGCCCCCGCAGACTGCGCCGGTGGTGTAAACATTGGCTACACTGCCACCGTGGAGATGCCCCACCGCGCCGCCGACCTCGTTGCCGCTGTTGATATTCACGTCAATAACGCCCAAGTTTTTCACCGTGCCTCCGTAAACCCATCCGAACAATCCGGTATAGCTATAGCGGCCATAAGCGTTGATATAAAGTCCGCTTACCTTTTTAAAGTTGCCGTCAAAGGTACCCGCAAACGGGCCGCCGCCGCCAACTCCTATTGGAACCCATCCATTGCCTTGATTAAACTCCGAACCTAAGCCGTAGCTTGACAGGTCAACGTCGTTTGCAAGGACAACCGTTTTTCCGCTAAAATTGTTTGTGGTAATGCTGTTGGCGGTGCCGTTGACAATCTGCGCCAGCCCGGCCAAATCATTTGCGGTGCTGACGGTGAAAACCGCCGCGCTCGGATCGGCCGTATACCACGCCGTGCTGGGTGTTTGCGCGTTTACCGGCATAGTTGCCGCCAAACTTAATATAGCAATGCTGATTGCCGCCAATGTTTTGCCAATTTTTATGCCGCTCATACAAGCTCCTTTGTTGAGGTTAAATGGTCAAAAACCTACCAATAAACCTACCTTTTTTGTTAGGTTTTTAACCCTCGAAAATTTGACAAAAACGCAGGTTTTTTCTATATTTTGGGCATAACAAAAAAGGTAGGTTTTTTGTTATATGCTGTTTTTCCCGTTAAAACACCGAAATTAGTCCAAAAACGTGGCTTTTCTATTCTAAAAAACCTGCAAATTTTGTAAATTTTGATTCAGACAATAGGCGAAATTTGCTCAAAAAGAGGCTTTTAAGCCTTCTGTTCTGTGAAGGTCTTGAAAGATTTTTTTTCGAAAAAAATAGATTTTGACTTTTTCGTGGAAAGCATTTGAAAGCTGAATGGCTTTTCTTAGTATTTACTATATTTGAAATTAGATATTAAAAATTGGAGGTTTATATGAGAATCTGCGGAACTGCTTTTGCGTTTTTGTTCTTTGTTTTTTTTCATGGCATATCTAATGCCGGGCCTGATGCTGTAATAAACCAGATGAAAGCAGAATATAAAAGCGAGCCTCAGCATAATTCTGCAGAACAGGATTTTATAGGAGATATAAAAGACTATGACCAAGATTATTACTTCTATAAAGGGGATTATTGCGTTGAAGCAAATGATTTTAAAATTACCAACATGGCAATGAAGTTGGTGTATCGCTTTGTTACTAGAAGTGAAGCCGGTACTTGGCTTTCACAATATGATTGTCAATTCCATGTAGTAAAGATTGACTATGAAATAAAGTGTTCCAATTCTCTAAGATATAAAGGAACAGAGTATTTATTGAGCCCCTCAAAGATAGAGAATAATACTGTGCCTGGTGGAGGGGATAGAGGCAAAAGAATGGCTGGGGAAGAGTATGGCTGGATATATAACCTTGACCCTAGCCACTACATAAACGCAGACGGCAGCATAACCTGGGATGCCAACCACAACAGAGCCTGGAGTTATAGCGGCGGACAACCGATTGCAAAGTTTGACACCAACTCAATTATAAAAAAGTGGAGTGGACAAAAAATCAAAAATCCTCCGTATACATTCACTGGCACCCCTGGCAAACTTCCTCGCCCTGTTTTGTTTGTGCATGGCTTGAATAGCAACTATGGAGAATGGGGCGTTGAAACCTATGGCAAAGGCTCCGTTGAATATAAAGAAGGCAAAGTCAAAGCTAGAGGGTATAAAAACGGCAGCCTTCCTAATATACTTGCCCGCAGCAATAATTTAGATGACACCACATATGATGCAATAAACAGCAACGGCATATATTTTTTCCAGGCAGAAGGTGGCAGCTTGCCCAATTGGGAAATAAATGCGCTTAGGTCTCAGTCTTATGCTCTTTATAAAAAAATAGAAGCTGTTATGGATGATTTTTACGGAAGGCAAAACATAAAATGGCAAGACAGCGACAAATACCAGATAGACCTTGTCGGTCACAGCCAGGGCGGCTTGACAATCAGGGAAATGCTAAGGGGCTTGCGGGAGAATTTGAGCAGCTTTCCGCAAGGATACTCAAACGCCGCCAACCATATAAACCGCATTATAACCGTGAACACGCCTCATCTTGGCAGCGCGCTTGCAGCACCTACTGGCAGCGATGTGCTTAAAAATTACGGCGGACTAGCTCTATTTATAGATAACCTTGAGAGCAAACAAAAGCATGAATTGCTGAATGTGCATGTTGAATTAAACAATCCTGCTCTCAACACTATAGCAAGCGGAGCTACTGGTTTGGTAGGTGGATTTTACGATGGGTATAGTTTGGTTTATGACAATTTTAATACGGACAGTCCGCCTTCAGAGGATAATGCAGAAACAGACGCGATGATAAAGGCCATTAAATATACAGGCGCTATCTTTATGGGAATTTTAGGAGCAATCCCAAGCATGATCTATGGCACCGAAGCAAATGTTGCTATGAAAGGACCCTATATGGGTCCCTACGACATTGACATAATACTGGAGCAGCTTTGGAGCGACAAGACTTTTTCTTCCGTAGCAAAAGTGGATATGCTGAAAGAACAACGGGATACTTTAGAGTCAAGCCGCAGAAACGGTGGACACTTATATGAAGGCAGCGCATTTATGAAACGCCTGAATGGCAACCCGAACAATATGTATCCGCTCCTTCCAAATGGCAGCAAAGCAATTCTGCTGCCCATGTATTCAGATTCAGCCCACAAGATTTTGCAAGAAGCTTTTTATTACATATCCTTAGACGCAAATCGTTTGTGTGCGCAGCAAAAGAGTGCGGAAGGCTGCTTTGCAATAAACAGCGTACTTAGCAGGCTGAATGAATATGTAGATTCTCTTTCAAAAGGCTGGGTTTCGGCTTCAAAAGTTGCTTTTAATGATAATTTATGGAAAATGCTTGTGGACGTGCAGGAAACCTGGCTTAAAAACAGCGACGGTTTTGTTGAGGCAAGCAGCCAGAAATTTATCATGGGCAATAATTCTCCGGAGAACCACAAAGGCTATTTTCTTGAGCCTCGCCCTTACGCCATACATGATGCCCTTGCGCCTTGGGAGGCTGTTTTCCACGGCAAAGTTTTCAGCAACAAGGGAGCCGCGCAGCAGGGCTTGGATCTTCTTTGCGCGTTGTCCCCTGCCTGCGACAATGCTTTTGCCCTTGCGCGGCAAAGCGGCAGAAATGCAGTATTGAAGCTTTCGGAAGAGGTTGCTAGGGGAGACTTTAAGGAAAGGTCACTGGAAGTGACCGGGGATATTGAATTGGTGCCAATTTATGAAGGCGAAGGCATTCAAGGGTTGTCTATTTCAGCAAACGGCGAAACCATATTAACTGCCCAGTATGAACCAGGGGCAGGTTCTTCTATAACTCTGAATTACAGCAATCTGCAGCCAGCTTCGCAAGCACCGCAAGCGATGAGCACTCCTCTAGAGCAAACCGAGCTTGTGCTGGGCCCTGAAATAGCAACACAACCTTACGTAATTCGCAAGGGCGATTCCCTTTCCATCTCCTTTATGAACTATTCCGGCAAGGCATTCAGAAAAGATTATTTTATGCCTGGCCTTCCCAGCAATTTGACCGTAAGCGTTTTAGCGGAAAAAAAATTGGATATGTCTCCTGTTATAATAGGCAAAGCAGTAGCGGCAAACCCGGAAACCCAAAAAATCTCCGTTCCTCCTCCCGGGCATCCGCTAGCCCCGATTACGCTAGCCGTTATACACCGCGAAGCAAGGGGAGAGCACGAAGCTAACACTTCTAGGCCGCGCCTCTTGGTTTACAATGCAACGAGAGATACCCTTGAGTTTTCAAAAATAGCCTATTACTTTACCGCAGACCCTGCCAGAATGCCTAAGGTTGTTGTGGACTACCCGCAGATTCCTGTTTTCGTTGAGCATATTGGCGGCGATCAGTGGCGTTTTGTGCTTAATGCGGGAAGCCAGAAGATACCTCCGAGGTCTTTCTACCCTTCTGCGGACGGCTGGCAAATAAGGGTGCATTACTCCGACTGGTATGAATACGAGCATCTTAATGACTGGTCTGCCGATTACAGCATGGGATTTGCCAAATTCAATAGCAAAATCGTTATATACGACAAAGATGGCAAGATAATCTGGGGCAATGAGTCGCCGCTAGAAGAGAAAGAAGGCGACATAATTCAAAAGCCAGAAGCGACTTTGGCTTGGAAAGACGATGCCCCCTGGGAAACGAATGCTTTCAAGCCTAGGGTAACGGTGAATAATACTGGCGAGGTTCCCCTTTCGAATTACCGCGCCCAGCTTTGGTTCCGCGTTCCACAAGGCAAGAATCTTTCGCCTCTCAATATTTGGTATGCGCCGGAATCCAGCCCGTCTGTAAAAAATGCAGGCGGCAGGGTTTGGGTGCTGGATTTCCACTTCAACAAGCATATACTGTACCCCGGCGATTCTGTAAGCGAGGGCAATATAGGCTTG
>JAITUM010000120.1 GCA_031286305.1 Candidatus Fibrimonadaceae bacterium
GAGTTAACTCCTGAGCAACGCAATGAGTTTGCGAAGCTTGAGATAAAGGATATCTATCCTGAATTTTACATATTGAAGGTTGATCGTTTTAGAAATCTTGTTAAGAGTAAACTTGATGAATGGATGTATTTTTTGAAGAATTCTTCTATCAAGCCTAAGTTTAAAGCGCCCGGTTTGCTTGAAGCTAATGAAAAACTTGAATATAGTCGTTTGAGTCGTTCTGAGCGCCGTGCTTACGATAGATATGTGGATAACATTCGCAGCAATGATAGTACTATTTACACGGCTAAGTTAAAGGGTAAGGCTGAGGGTAAAGCTGAGAGTAGAATGGAAATAGCAAGAAAACTAAAATCCAGCAATGTTCCGATTGATATAATAGTCAAGGCAACAGGACTTTCAAAGAGGGAAATTGATTCTTTGAGGCGTGAATAACAGTGCGTTTTTTTTCCACATTATTTTTTACATTAATGCTTACAGCAGTGGCTTTTGGTCAGGTTGATTTGGTTCAGCAGCAAGCTGAGATTAATAGCGCTAGAGCAGATTTGGAAGAGGCACGGAAAGCACGTGATTTTGCTGTAGCAAAAAGATGGGAAGAAAAAGCTAAGCAGAACGAAGAAAGAGAAAAAATAGATTCGGAACTGGAAAACCGCAGAGAAAAAGCCGAGACCGTTCTCGCAGAACGCTCTAGACTATTTGAAGAATTACGCATAGCAAGAGACGCTCTAAACTTTGCAAATGAAGATGCAGAAAAAGCTAGAATTTCCTTTACCTCCGTGTTCCCTGAGCAAAGCAGACTGCAAGAATTGGAAACCGTTAATAAAGGAGCCACGCCATTTGCAATTCCGGAAATCTCGCTATCAAAAGACTCTCCACTACAGGCTGCAGAGAGCCTTTTTTCAGTTGTGAAAAAAAATATCGAACACAATGCGGAAATTGAAGTCAACGATTCACTTGTTCGCTTAGGCGGGCTTGGCACAGCAAAAGCAGAGACCATCGAAAATTCCGTAATGCTTGTTCATGTAGATCCGCTTTTAAACTCCGGTTCTTTAACGGAAATCATAAATCGCAAAGAACAAACTTTATCGGAAAAATTCTGGAAATTGATGGAAGACGGTGGAATTTTGATGTATCCCATTGTTGCCATGCTCATAATAGCATTAATTTTAATAGCAGAGAGAATCTTTGTTTTAATCTTAAATGGAAAACGCTATGAGGTGAAGCTCAAAGAAACAATTCTTGACCAGGAAGTAAAAACAAGAGAAGAAGCAGAAAAGAAAACTGAGGCTCTATTTGGAAAAATTGTTCCGCATTTGGAAAATCGTCTTCCCATAATTTCCGTTTTGGGAACCACCGCTCCATTGGTTGGACTTTTGGGAACCGTCATGGGAATGATAGAGCTTTTCAATGTGATAACCATACACGGCACCGCAGACCCAAAGCTTTTAGCCGGCGGAATTTCCATAGCGTTGGTGACCACAAAAGCCGGGCTTTCAGTTGCAATTCCAGTGCACCTGTTGCACACATGGGTCTCGGGCAGAGTGGAGAAAAAAATAAGCAAAATGGATTTCTCAGCAATGACACTCATAAATGAAAGGTTCAAGTTATAGGAAACGCTGAATTGCATGGGACATGGGACAAGCGATACGCTGAGTTACATTGGTTGGGACAATCGGAGCCAAAAGCAACATTGGTCGGGACATGATTTTGTGTACAAGTTCATGTCCCATGTCCCAGACAACGTAGCTTTGCATACCGCTTATCCCATGTCCCAAACATTGAATTCAGCGTTAATAAATTTCTACATTACACTACAGTAATATGGATAGTATAGAAGTTTGGGGAGCGCATGCGCACAATTTAAAAAACATTGATGTTTCCTTTCCGCTTGGGAAGGTTACCGTCATTTGTGGGCCTTCGGGTTGTGGAAAATCCAGCCTTGTTTTAGATGTGTTGCATGCGGAAAGTCGCCGTCGTTATTTGGAAACCTTAGGGAGCTCTGCCATTGCCATGCTGGGCGGGCCAAAGCATGTTCCTGTTAAGGCAATCCACAATTTAAGGCCAAGTATCGCGCTTGAATGCGGTGATAAAATAATGGCAAAAAAAGCAACAGTATCAAGTCTTGCAGAAATAGCGCCAATGCTTAGAACCTTATTTTCAGAATGTGCAAACCCTGCTTGCCCGGAATGCGATGCAGAGATGAAATCGCTCACTCCACAGCAAATGGTAGAAAAGCTATCCACTCTAAAAGAAGGAACAAAGCTTCAAATTTTAGCTCCTGTTGATGCAAGCAATAGAACTCTGAGCGAACTTGCAAAAATTTACTTGGCACAAGGATTTGTTAAAGCAATAGCAAATGGAAATGTTATATCTTTGGATTTTTTAAGCAAAAATTTAGAGGACCTTGTTCCTAAAGAATTTGAGTTGATAGTAGATAGGGTTATTACAAAGGAAAACCAGCGCACCCGGCTTTTAGAGGCTATAGAAGCTGCTTTGAAAATCAGTGAAAATTTGGTTTTGGCAGAATTTGAAAATCAAAAATTATTTCTCTCCGCAATTCCTCGTTGCTTAATTCATGGCTGTTCCGCCGAAATTTTGACTCTGCGGCATTTTTCGCCATGGAACAATAGCGGACAATGCCCAAAGTGCAGAGGAAACGGTTTGGATTGCCCTGTTTGCCAAGGTTTTCAGCTAAGAGATGTGGCTTTGCAAAGCAAATGGGAAAAATTTTCATGGCAGTCTTTGCATTCAAGAACATTGCTGGAACTAAATAAAGAATTGCCCCTTTATTTAAACCGCGTTCCGGAGAGGTTAAAAACTACGGTTTTAGACATTCCGCTTAGAATCTCAATCTTGTGCGACTTGGGGCTTGGACATTTGAGTTTGGGCCGCTTGGCAGAAACTTTGAGCAGCGGTGAGGCACAGAGAGTGCGGCTTGCAGCACTCTGCACCGGTCATTTAAACGGAGTTCTGCTATGCATAGACGAACCCGCAAGCGGCTTGCATGAGTACGATGTGGAAAAATTGTGGAATGTGCTTTTGCAATTAAAAGCCAACGGCAACACACTCGCTCTGATTGAACATCATCCAACGATTATCGGCCGCGCAGACCACATAATAGAAATGGGACCCGGAGCAGGAGAGCAGGGGGGAGAGGTTGTTAGCATGGCAAACTTGAATCTAATTGAGAATGGAGAATTGAGAATTGAGAATAGCTTCACAAATAGCGGCTCTTTTCGCAAAAATAATTCTCAATTCTCAACTCTCAATTCTCAATTAAACAACGAAGTTAGCAATGTACAATCCAACTCTCAACTAATTAAAATCTCCAATGCTCGTGTTAATAATCTTAAAAATTTGAATATTGAAATTCCTATAAACGCTATGACGGTTATTTCTGGGGTTAGCGGGTCGGGAAAGAGTTCGCTTTTGTGGGGGGTTATTGAACCTCTTGTTTCCAAAGCTCTTGGGAAAATAGCAAAAAAACCATCTGCAAAATGTGGTAGCTTGAAAAAACTACAAGGAATAGAAGCTATTTTAGCCGCAAGAACGGGGAGAGCTTTTGCGCAAAAACGAAGCACCATAGCAACAGCTATTGACGCTATGCAAATTTTGAAAAATATCTTTGCAAATCTGCCGGAGAGTAAAGTTCGTGGTTATTCAGTGGCAAAATTCGGCACGGATAAACTTGGTGGACGCTGCGAAACGTGTAAAGGCGAAGGTTTCTTATTTGATCCCAGCGGTTATGAAGAGAGTTTATGTCCAATCTGTTTGGGCAAAAGATATAGAGATGATATTTTAGAAGTCCGTTTTAAACTAATGTCCATAGCTGAT
>JAITUM010000151.1 GCA_031286305.1 Candidatus Fibrimonadaceae bacterium
CCCTGGGTATGGGGTATAGGCAATGCAAAAAAACATTGTTTTTAAGCAGATTTAGCCGTTTATTTGTGCAGTTCCCTATACCCCACACCCCATACCCTATACCCAAGCGAGTAAATCAGCGCTTACTATAGAAAATGGGATTAACTTAATATGGGGGATTTTTCATTTTAACGCTATCGTGATTTTTAAAAATTTAGATGCGTTTGCTCTGGGAATTTTCTATATTTTCTCACATGAAAAAAAATCTTGTTTTGATAACTGTAGCTGCATTTTCAGTTTCCTTTTTTGCTTGCAAAGAAGAAATTCTTTCTATTGCAGCACCGGCAGCACCTGTTTTACCAAGTATAGATAACATCGAGCTGCCGCCACCGCCAAGCGATATTGTGGTTGCAACTCCCGACCCTGCACCACCTGCTCCTGTAGCAGCCCCAACTCCTGCGCCTGCTCCGGTTATTCCCGCAGCCACATTTATGTCGGCAGGGAATGTTGAGCAACTAAGCTCCGGTAGGTATACCATTCAAATAGCAGTGTTTCCAAGCGAGGCTTCTGCAAAGGCTTTGGTTAAGAGAATGTCTGATAACGGGATTAACGCATATTATACAAGAGTTAATAACCCAGCGCAACTGCTTGGCACTTATTACAGAGTTAGAGTAGGTTATTTCAATGGAAAATCCGCAGCAGAAAACTTTGCCGAAACTAGACTTAGACCACTTGGCTATGCATGGTGGGTAGATGGCAGCAGAAATGATGCCGTTGGTAACCCTGCCGGAAGAGCTGAAACTGTTGCCGCTACTAACCCAAAGTTGGAACAAGCAAAAGAAGAATACAGGCAAATTGCTAGAGAAGCTGCTAGGGAAACAGCTAGAGAGGCCGTTAAAGCAGCGGCGGCGGCACCTGCACAAGCAGTCCAAGCGCCTCCACCGCAAGCTCCCGCTCCCGTTGCTGCACCACCGGCTCCGGCACCTGCAGCACCAAAACCCGCACCGCCTCCACCAGCTGCTCCTGCGCCGGCACAACCTGCGGCACTTAAAGCACCGCCACCTCCTGCACCAGCCCCAGCTCCCGCCCCTCCGCAAGCAGCTGCTACAAGAGAGGTTGAAGTTAACAGCCGTGGTCAGGTGAAAATATTGAATAGGAACTGATTATCTCGTAAAATATTCGTAAAGATTTTTACCTGAAAACATTGTTCTATTGTTCTTGGATAAATTTTCCAAATTATTGAATCTAAGAGGAGTATCAAAGATACGTTCTCTTAGGTGGTGAAGTGCCATTCGTCTTTCGTACCTGGTTGGATGATTATACCATGCAGTGCGCATGTTGGCGTTTGTTATGTATTCCAAACGAAGCCCTGCCTTGTACACCCAAAAGGTATCGGCATCTACGGAGCGTGCCCATTTTATGTAAAGAGAATCTTCTTTTTCCTTTCCATAACGAATGCCCGCTTTGTAAAAACCCGGCAGAATCTCGCCATTCACAAGAATATCCGCATTTGGCAATTCCTGAGCAAAACCCTGCACCGCAATTAACAGAATGAGAATGAGGAGCGGAAACTTTAGTTGAGAATTGAGAATTGAGAATTGAGAATTTTTGCATAAATAGCTGCTATTTTTGCAGAAAAAGCCGCTATTTGTGGAGTTATTCTCCATTCTCAATTCTCCATTCTCAATTTGATTTAAGTTTGCCATGTCAAAAGACTCTCCATTCTCAATTTAAAATTAATCATTCCTCAACGTCGTTGCTTGAAACTTGGAACATTTCGATGTCTTTTTTATGTTCGCGAATTTTCTTTTCAATGTCTTTGGAAATCTCTGCGTTTTCTTTGAGAAACTGAAGAGCATTTTGGCGACCCTGACCGATTCTTTCGCCGTTATAAGAGAACCATGAACCGCTTTTTTGAATGAATTCCAAATCAACAGCCAAGTCTAGTATGGAGGCTTCTTTTGAAATTCCTTGCCCGTAAAGAATATCGAATTCGCATTGCGTGAACGGAGGAGCTACCTTGTTTTTCACAACCTTGACTCTTGTGCGATTGCCAACGGAATTTTCACCCTCTTTTATGGTGCTCACACGGCGAATATCTATTCGCTGAGTTGCATAGAACTTGAGCGCATTGCCGCCCGTGGTGGTTTCCGGGTTGCCAAACATAACACCTATTTTCATGCGAAGCTGATTGATGAAAATCAAAGCGGTGTTCGACTTGTTTAACAAGCCGGTTAACTTGCGGAGAGCTTGGCTCATAAGCCTTGCCTGCAAGCCCATGTGGCTATCACCCATTTCACCATTGATTTCCGCTTGAGGAACAAGAGCCGCTACGGAATCTACCACTATAAGGTCTATGGCGCCGGAACGCACTAGAGTTTCGCATATATCAAGGGCTTGTTCGCCGGTATCGGGTTGAGAAACCAGCAAGCCGTCAATATCAACTCCGAGCTTGCGGGCGTAGCTCGCGTCAAACGCATGTTCGGCATCTATAAAGGCCGCAACTCCGCCTGCTTTTTGTGCTTCTGCAATGCAGTGCAGGGTGAGCGTTGTTTTGCCGGAAGATTCCGGACCGTAAATTTCAATTACCCTTCCTCTTGGAATGCCACCTACACCAAGGGCTATATCCAATTGGATGCAACCGGTTGATATTACAGGGATTTCCAAGGCCGGTTCTTTGCCAAGGGTCATGATTGCGCCTTTGCCATGGCTCTTTTCAATTTGCGCTACAGCGGCTTCAACCGCTTTTGCTTTTTCCGGAGAGAGCGTGCTGCTCTTTTCTTTTACTGCTTTTTTAGACATACTGCCTTCCTTTTGTTTTGTTAGCCTAAATATAGTAAAAAAATACTGAACAAAAGGGCAGTAATCGCATTTTGCAACACATAGTTGACACTTTTAGTCAAATTACCTCGCTTGCGGTGGTTGTTGCAGAAGACCGGGGCCTTTTATGGTAATACCTTCGTGCCATAAAAGCCAGGATTTTCTGAAAATTCCGCTTGAATAGCCACCGAGTTTGCCATCTGCGGCAATGACTCTGTGGCAGGGGATTAAAATGGGAATGTTATTTTGCCCGCAAATGTTTGCACATGCCCTAACTGAATTGGGTTTTCCTGCTAAACGTGCAAGCTCCGAATAAGATATGCTTGTGATAGGGTAGGTGTTTGGCAAAGAATAAATTATTCCCCAAACTTTTTTTTGAAGGTCCGAGCCTTTCAGGTCTAAGGGGATTTTTGAGCGGAGCTGATTAAACGCGCCCCATTGCTTTGCAAAATAACTGTTTAGAGCAGAAACGCAAAGAGCCATGCACTCTCTCTCTATTGTTGAAGGTTCCGGTACATCTTCCGAGTCCGGGAGCGTTTTACTTTGAGGCAAAAACCTTATTGCGCGCAGGCCTCTTTCGGAAGCCTCTATGCGTAATGCTCCTATTGGGGAAATATATTCCAAAATAGCCTCTTATTGCGCAGCGTCCGCCAGGCTGAACATTGGCATGTACATGGCAACCAGTATAAAACCTATGAAACCACCCAAGAACACTATGATTAGCGGTTCAATCATGGAGGTTAAGGTATCAACTGCCGCATCAACTTCTTCATCATAAAAATCAGCAACTTTAATTAGCATATTGCCAAGGCCACCCGTTCTTTCACCAACCGCAGTCATCTGAACTACCATTGGCGGGAAGATTTTTGTTTCTATCATCGGGTCTGCTATGGGTTTTCCGCCCGTTATTGAGCGTTGAATATATAATATGGATTGCTCAACCTTGGAGTTGCCGGCTGTTTTTGCAGTCACGCTTAAAGCATCTGTTATTGCAACACCTGCATTTAAAAGCGTGCCGAGTGTGCGTGAAAAGCGAGCAATGGTAGACTTGGTCAGCAAATCGCCAAAGAGCGGAGACTTGAGCATAAAACCATCAAAAGCTAAGCGAAATTTCGGAACTCCAAGCATATATTTGAATGCTACTACTATTGCTATAGCGAATGTGATCCAAATTAAAAATTTATCTCTGATGAGGTCTGAGAGGCTCATAACAAGTTGCGTTGGCCATGGCAGATCAATGCCGGCATCTTTAAATATGCTGGTGAACTGCGGAATAACAAAAGTGAGCATTATTATCACAACAGCCACAGCTACAAAAGCTACCATTGCAGGGTAGGTCATAGCTTTTTTAACCTTTCTTTTTAGCCTTTCGTTGGCTTCTTGATATTCTGCAAGCCTTAGCAAAATTCCATCTAAAATACCGCCCGCTTCACCGGCTGCAACCATGTGAACATAAAGCCTGTCAAATACCTTAGGGTGCAAGGCAAGAGCATCTGCAAGGGATGAACCGCCGTTAATTGATTGCATAACTTTATGAATAACGCTTTTGAGCGACGGATTGGCCGCCTGCTCTTCTAAAATGGTAAGCGATTGTATTATAGGCAAACCAGCATTGCTCATAGCAGAAAATTGCCTTGTGAATCTGGCAATGTCCTTTGCTTTTACTCCAGAGCCTATGGTTGGCAGTTTTATTTCGGTAGGTTTCTTTTTTATGCTTTGAATAGTCAAATGCCTGCGAATAAGCATACCGCGAGCTTCTTCAATATCCTTTGCTTCTAACTGTCCGTCAAAATTTTGGCCGGTGGTAGAAACGGCTTTATATTTATAGACTGGCATTTACGCTGCGCTCCCTTTCCTTAACTCTCTTTCAAGCAGTAATTTTTCCAAATTTTCAGGATTCGAAGACCTGCTTATGGCAACAAGGCGGTCTATCTGCCTTGCTATAACCAAGTCGGCAAGCCTCATGTTCATGGTATTCATTCCAAATTTTTGGCTAATTTCAATTATTGATTCTATTTGGTGAACTTTATCATCTCTAATCAAAGCGCGGATTGATGGTAAAACATTCATAATCTCATAAGCCATGGCTCTGCCGCCGCCGAGCTTGGGGATGAGGGTTTGGCAAATCACACCCTGAAGCACAAATGAGAGCTGCGTTCTGATGGTTTGCTGCTCGCCCTTTGGGAATGCATCTATTATACGGTTTATGGTTTGAACCGTTGAATTTGTGTGCAAAGTTGCAAATGCCAAGTGACCGGTTTCTGAAATGGTTAGCGCAGCGCGCATTGTTTCGGTATCGCGCATTTCACCTATGAGCACAACATCCGGGTCTTGGCGCAGTGCCATTTTGAGGGCTTGGGAAAAGCTGGCGGTGTCGTTGCCTACTTCGCGTTGGTTTATCATGCAGTTTTGATGTGTGTGCAAAAATTCAATTGGGTCTTCTATGGTGATAATATGCTCATGGCGTTCTTTGTTTACTTTGTCTATCATTGCGGCCAGCGTTGTTGACTTGCCGCTACCCGTGGCTCCTGTTACAAGCACCAAGCCGGATGGACGTTTTGTGAAATCTGCCATAACCTTTGGCAAACCCAGCTCTTCAAAGGTTTTAATACGAATTGGAATTATGCGGAGCGCAAGCCCCACGCAACCTCTTTGCAAATATGCGTTGGCGCGGAATCTGGCAAGGTTGGCTATGCCGAATGAAAAATCACATTCTTTATTTTGTTCATAGGTTTTACGTTGTATTTCGTTCATAAGACCATAAGTCATTCGCATTGTTTCTTTAGGCGTGAGTTTTTGCTCACCTATAGGTTGTAGCTTGCCGTGCAAACGAATTAAGGGCGGAACGCCAACCGTTAAATGCAAGTCGGAGGCACCGGCCGCTACCATTTTGGCAAGCAAATCATGGATATCATATTGCCCCTGCCCGGCAGCCTGCAACTGAGTTTGGTCAATTTGACCATGTCCTTGTTGCTGCTGCTGTTGTTGCTGTTGCTGAGCAGCTTCGGCTTGTTTCCTCTGAAGAAAAGCTTCAAACTGGGTATCTTGATGGGTTGACATACTGATGAATATAGTAAACGCCACTGTTGTCCGGTAAACTTTTTTTTGAAGTTGCAGTTTGGGTAGGGCTGCCGAAGGCTTGGTGGGAAAAGGGAGGCGGTGCTAGGAGCAACTATCGTGGAGGTAATTTAGAAACTCTTCGTCTTTTGGATGGTATTCCATATAATCATCAAAAATTTTTTGCCCACGCTCATAATCTCTTTCTAAATTTTCTTCAACGCGTGAAAGAATAGAAGGGTTTAGCTTTTTGTTTTTTTGATAATAATTGTAATCTTCTATGTACAACTCATAAGAATCTATTATTTTTTCCATATTTTCTGTTCTAATATAATTGCTGCCAAGCCCCGGAATATCCTCTTCCAATGCCATGGGCTGCAATGTATTTTTGTCAAGCAAAAATTCTTTTAATGTGTTGAAAGCATAAATAACCGAATTCAGCACCATTCTTGAAAAGAGCAAATCAATGTTGTTTTTTGTTTCACTTCTCTTGTCCCATTTGTAAATGTTTCTGTATACTCCGTAAATATTTTTGCTGTAAACCCAGCCCGGCACAATTTCATTCACACTGCCCATGCCGGATTTTATCAGACTGAACGGGAACTTTAACCTTTGCGGCTCGCAAACAACTCCGGTTGCTATCATGGTAAAAGGGGCTTCAATAAAATTTGCCGGAAATTTTACGCTGCAGCCAAGTCCAAAAAACTGACCCAATCCCGGCACAATCTCCTGATCCGGCATCCTGCCTGTGTGGTTGCTTCCCACATTCGCTCCATAACCAACATTACCTCTGCCCTCTGCCCATAGCGCAGAAATCAGCAAACAGTGATGGTGAATCTGCACAAGCGGTCCGACTAGAGAACTGCTAACCTCCGCCTCGCTAATATGCGAAAACGAACCTATAAAAGAAGATTTTACAATGGCATTATCCGATACAATGCTGTTATTTTCGAGTAAGGCATCTCTTACCAAAGCACCATTCTCAACGCAAACAAATTCGCCTAAATGCGAATTTTCAACCGAGCTTACATTGCAGACTCTAGCTCCCCTGCCTATAATGGTTCTTTCGTTTTCGCTAAACTGCCTTTTCAAAATACGATGCCCCATTTCCGTGCCGATTTTAATTTGAGACATTTCTCTATCACAAATAATCGAACCAACATTGAAAATCAGAGCTTCATCGCAAGCCACGGAATTTGAAAAAAGTTTCACATCGTAGATGCAAGCGTCTTCCACAACGCTTTCATTTATCCATGAATTGAAAATTCCCGTTTGAAATTCCGCTCCTTTATAAACAAGTGTTTTGCCAGAAAATCCATGCAGTTTTATTTTGCCGGTGAACTTTGAATTCTTAATATTTTTGGTTGTGAAGTCTTGCATAACCCTTATATCATTCCAATTGCCGCAAATGTTACCTGCAGCTACAAGCTCGTCAATTTCTTTTTGCATCAGCGGTCGTTTAATCATTAGGGCGCTCCAAGTCTTCTTTTGTTGTTATTTTGTCGTTCTTTGCATTTCCTTCTACTATTTTTACCGGCACGCCGAATTTTTCAAAGATTGAAGCTTCGTCTGTGGGGCAGAAATCCGGAAACTCTTCCATTTTTTTGTAAAATTCTTTTAACAAGCCTAGGGGTGCGGCTTGCGGAGTTTGGGCAAGCCATACGGTTTTGCGGTCAAGAGTGTTTTTCACAAATCCGTTTTCTGCTATTTTAACCGTATCAAAAACAGGTTTTGCAACCATGCAACAACCCTGCTCAAGAGCCTTTGCAACCGAGCTTATTATATCGCCGCTCACAAAGGGTCGCGCGGCATCGTGCACCATAACATGGCTTATATTTTGGGGTAAAGCTTCAACGCCATTTTTAACTGATTGCCACCGTTCTTTGCCGCCAACGGCAATAACAATTGATAAGTCTTTGCTTTTTTCAGCAAAGTAGCTTTGCCATTCTTCCGGAACAGTTAAAACAACGGCCTTTATTTCCTTATTATTCAAAAAGGCTTCCACGCTATGCTGCCACATGGCTTTCCCTCGCAGCTCAATCAATTGCTTGGGAATTTCACCACCAAACCGCTTTCCTAATCCTCCTGCGGTAACTATTGCTCCTATTTGCAAAACTACGACTCCACAAAAATTCTTTTCTTGTAATACACAAGTTCTGCAACGCTTTCTCTAATGTCTGCAAGAGCGCGGTGATTATCTTTTTTCTTGAATTTCGGAAGTTTCGGATACCATCTATAGGCAAGCTCTTTTATGGAACTTACATCTATGTTTCTGTAGTTCAGCCAGGCTTCAACTTTTGGCATATGCTTAATCAAAAAGCGACGGTCTTGCCCAATGGAATTTCCGCAAAGGGGGTTTTTGCCCTTTTCCGTGTACCCTTTTATAAAATTGAGGGTCATTTCTTCTGCGGTAGTTAAATTATAGGGCGAGCTTTTAACTCTCTCTATTAAACCACTCTTGGCGTGGTGGCTCCTATTCCATTTATCCATAGCGTTTAGAATTTCATTGCTTTGCCTGATGGCCAAGACCGGACCTTCTGCCAAAATTTTGAGGTGTGGGTCTGTCACTATGGTTGCAATTTCAAGAATAAAGCAGGTATCTGGGTCTAACCCCGTCATTTCAAGATCTATCCAAACTAAATTAGGTGCTGTTTTGCTCATTCAATATTTAATTTAGTAAATTAATCCTATGCGTTTTTTAGTGTTTTTTATCCTTCTTGGGTTTATATTTGCTTATTCTCAAGATACCGCTCAAGATACCACATCTGCAAATCAGGCAGTTTTTGCGGATGTTAACATCTTTGCGCAAATGCCACTAGGCAGCGTATATGTTTTGTGGGCTAATTTTGACCTCATATCCGAGGAGGTGAAAAGGCAAATTACAAGCCGAAACTTTGTTTTAGAACCGTTTTTTATGCAAAACATAGATAGAGAGCAATTCGAGCAAAATCAAGTTTTACACCTGTTTAACGAACAAAAAAAGGCATTCTTCAAACTATTCCCAGACGAAGAGGACGACTAAACGCAGATTTATCCGCTTCCCATGTCCCAGCCAACGAAGCTCAGCGTTTCGCTTGTCCCAAGCACAAGAATTTACATTTCAACATCCCCCCTAAACAAGGAGAAAACTATGAATAGAACAAAACCTATTCTCGCGGCGGCTATTTTCATAGCCTTGGCATTAACCCTTTCCTGCTCCGACGATAACGGAGGCAGCCCAGGTTCAAGCAGCTCATCCGGCACGGGAGGCAGCTTTGAGCTACCTGATATCTCAAGCCAATTGTATTTGTGGTACGAAGGCGTATTTGGATACGAAGAATACAAAGGCAATGGAGATATGAATTTCGTTTATGGATATGAGATATACGATAGTGAAACAGGACTTGAATCACATGTACTTGATACCATACCTGCTGGTAAAATTCAAAACGGACAAATAGTATTTGATGAAGCGTTCGATTTACCGCAAAATGTAGAAAGTAAATATTTATTGAATATTGTGGAACTCTTGGGTCTTACAGATGTTTCTCATGCACAGAATCTCTCTGCGGCTTGGGGATTTTTCACGGTTGTTATTTCAGATGAAAAACTATGCAATCTTATTATGCGTACTCACGAAGAAGAAATATTTGAAGCGTTTATGTATATTTACGCTTCAGTATCCGGGCATATAACGGGAACCCGTGAATTTAGTTTTGGGTTTACTGAAACTTATGATATGAATCTTTCAAAAGGCTGGAATGGTTCTTATAGAGCTTTCCCATTTGTTTCTAACAAAGCTTCTAATTCTACAGATCCAAATCTAATAAAAGGCACACTGAAATGGACAGCTGAATGCAGTACCTATTAGGAGAAAACTCATGAAAGCACTTATTCTTTCCTCGAAAATCGCGGCTATTTTTATAGCCTTGGCATTAACCCTTTCCTGCTCCGACGATAACGGAGACAGCCCAGGTTCAAGCAGCTCATCCGGCACAGGAGGTAGCTTTGAGTTACCAGACATCTCAAGCCAATTGTGTATACGAGGTGATAGCCCAGGTGAGTGTATAGAATACAAAGGCAGTGGAGAAATAAATTTCGTTTATGGTCATGAGGTACACGGAAAATATGATTCCAAAGAAGATTATTCTACAGTAATATTTGATACCATACCCGCCGGTAAAATTCAAAATGGGCAAATAGTATTTGATGAAGCATTTGATTTTCCACAAAATGTAGATAGCAAGTATTTAATAGATATTACAGACTTCTTTTTTGTTTCTTGCGATGATTTTAATTACTGTGAAAGCAATGTTTCCTATACGCAGAATATTTCTATGGCATGGGTTTTTTTCGTGGCTGTTATTCCTGGCAAAGAGCAATGCATGCTTATAATGGGTGCGCGAGGGGGGGAAGGAGGAGCGGCTTGGCCTTTTTACGCTTCAGCATCCGGACAGGTAATGGGAACTCATAAAAGAAATAACTATGAGGCGGAATATAGTATTTATGATATGAATTTTTCAAAAGGTTGGAATATGTTTTATCTAACTGATGTATATACTTATGGAAGCAGCGAAGGATTTTACGAAACATCAACTTCCACAGATCCAAAGCTAATAGAAGGCACATTGGAATGGATAACAGGTTGCGGCGACAACTAGGAGAAAACTCATGAAAAAACTCATGTCCCATGCACCAGACAACGAAGCTCAGCGTTTCGCTTGTCCCATGTCCCAAAAAATTTCACAACTTCCCCCTCAACAAGGAGAATCAATTATGAATAGAACAAAACCTATTCTCGCGGCGGCTATTTTCATAGCCTTGGCATTAACCACCACGTTGCAAGCGCAAACGCCTTACACGGAGCTGAGTTATCCGGCTATTGGAGGCAATACCACTTCAGGAACGCTTCTTGGAAGCAGTATAAACATAACTGACCCTATGGGCAATAGTTATATTGGCGGAAAAGGTTATAGCTTTAATATGAATGCTGGGCAAACATACAAAATCACTGTCCGATATACATCAGGGACTTATGTTAATGCAAATCCTAGGCTCCATCTTTTAACGGGAGGGCAATTACAAGGCACTTATAGTGATATTATATATTCAAAAGGAGATTGGGCTAGCGGCACCGAATTTTCTGTGATAGGTTACTATGCACCTAATTTAATCGAGCTAGTGCGCATTTTACTATCTGATAGCAGAGGAAATGGTTTGGGATATACTCTCACTATACAAGAAGTTACCCCAATTTTGTACTCAGAACTAAGCTATCCTGCTCTAACATCCAATACGATTAACGGAACGCTTGAAGATGATGTAGCCATTTTTAGGGGCTCTAGCATTATTTATGGGACTGGAAAAGGTTATAGTATTAACCTAGAAGCTGGAACATACGACTTTACTGTATCAACAAATTCTAAAGACGCAAGACTTAGCTTATATCTATCAGAATCTTATGAATATTACAGCTTTTGGGAAGGCAGATCTTCCGTTAATTACACAGCAAGCGGCAACGAAACAATGTATATTTTACTGTTTGATGAAAACGGAAACAACTTGGATTATACACTTAACGTGCGGAAAGTGATTCCTTATACCGAGCTAAATTACACAGAAGTTGATGGGAATGGCAAAGGTGCGGGAACATTGACCACATCTGTAACGCATCCGAGAGGGTGGGGAACAAACATTCTTGCGCAAGGACATAAATTTGAAGCAAAAGCAGGCAAGGCGTATACAGTCACTGTCACTTACAAAACACCGCAAAGTGACGGTAGAGAGAGATGTGCCGGATTTTTCTTGCTTAATAGCGACATGAATGTAAGCGGTGAAGATTTTCGTTGTAGTTACAGCAATGAATTTACGGTTGGTAACTACGAACCTTATAGTTCATCCAAAGATGACATGACATATATTTTACTATATAGCGGTGACGGAGAAGCACTGGAATACACTTTAAGTGTAGAAGAAACTATTTCTTACGCAGAGCTTGAATACACTCGGATTAATACTATACCAACAATAGCACTAACAGGAACATTTGATACAAAAGTTAGTCTTGGCGATGGTTATGGCACTGCAAACGCGGTGGGTTATATCTTTAAACCGGAAATAGGCAAAACTTATAAAATTACCGCAACATACACACGAGCAACTGCCTCTAAAATGAACATGAATTTTTTCTTATTGAAGAATAGCCTGCAAGGCGATTTCAATAGTGATGTCATATCTAATCACTGGAATGAGTCTGAGACGAGTGTAACGGAGCTTACTGCTACAGGTATTTATAAATCTCTTACCGGCGAAGATGTGCGTATTCTATTGATGGATCATTACAGTCAGACCTACTCGCTAAGCATAGAAGAAACGGAAAATGTTACCTTCTATACCGAGCTTGAATATAAAACCGAAGTCCCTACCAATGGCACAGAGGTTAAAGGAAGCGTTGATGCTAACGAAGATGCCTTTATGATTGTTGGTTTTATGGCAACCGGAAAAGGTTATTATTTTTAAGCAGAAAAAGATGCTGCTTATAAAATTACATTCACATATAATTACTCTACGCAAGGTTATGAATTTCAAGCCGGAGTTCTTCTGCTTAAATCAGAGCTTCAAGGAGCTCCTCAGTTTGATTTCCTTGATGGAGGAGCTTTTATTGATAGTCCAAATATGATTGGCGAAAAGCAGGTAACCGCAACCGGTTATTTTAAGGCATCAGCTACTGAGCGGGTAAAAGTACTGTTATATGATTTATATAACACTAGCGGAAATAGCTTTAATTATAGCGTTTCCATAGAAAAAATAGACATACCCGATTATAAAACCCAACTTGTCTATCAAGAAATTAAGCTTGACGAAGAGAAAAAGGGCAAATTAAAGCTAATAACCGATCCCGGACCTGATTATTATGGCGAAGATTGGCAAGATTTTATTCTCGGTGAAGGCTTCCATTTCAAAGGAGATCCGAATAAAAGCTATAATGTAACTGTCGAAATAACACCAACGACATATGGCTACATATGTGCTGGTTTCTATATACTGCGTGACGATGGAAAGGGCTACAATTTTGACTATAGGCAAGTGAACTGCGGTGATGATTCAAAAATTGTAGAAATTGGCGGTTTCGATGGCGAAGTACGTATTTTACTGTTTGGTCGTGGCGAATATTCTTCAACAAAGTTCAATCATGAGTTTGACTACAGCATAATTGTGAAAGAGGATGGCGATATTTCCGACGATGAAATT
>JAITUM010000238.1 GCA_031286305.1 Candidatus Fibrimonadaceae bacterium
GTTTGCAGAGAAGGCGAGGGTTGTATTCCCAGTTTGGGCAAAAAAGCAGAAGTTGATTATGTTGCACGTTGCAATGTTGTGTCGAGAGATCATATTTTAAGAATGGACTGCGAGCTTTACAATTCGGAAACCAGCGCTCTTATAGGTCCTTTCAATTCTTTCAGAGAAAATCCAACTACTATTTATGAATTGATAGCGATAGTAGAAAAAGAAGCGCCGGATATGTTCAGAAAGATACCCGGAGCTTCCAGTGGCGGAATTGGTACCCCTTCTTTTGCCGCAGGAATAAGCGGCTTAGAAACTGCTACTGGCAATGCTTTGGATTTTGAAACGCGTTATTTGGTGAATTTGACAACGGAGCCCTCCAATGCAGCCTTAAGTTTTAATGGGCTTCCCATTGCCAGTTGTGGTCAATCGCCATGCAGAGCGGAGCTTCCAGAAGGTCGAGTTCGCATAATTGCGGCGCTGGAGCAATATGATACGGCAGACACAACGGTTTCGATAACGCGTAATAATCAGAATGTAAATATAAGACTTAAAGCGAATTTTGGAGTGTTGGAAATAAAACCTGCATACTCGGATGGCATGGGCAGCAATGAACAGTGGAATTTGACTATAAACGACAAAGCGTTTTCTTTTTTGGAGAACAGATTGTCGCCTAATAAATATAAAGTGAAACTTAGCCATAGATGCTACGAAGATATAAGTTTTGATGTTGGGATAAACAGGGACAGTCGTGAATTTTTTGATATAACCAAACACATAAATCCAAAGCAAGGTGGTTTGGATTTGAGCACAGAGCGTGATGGCGAACCTTCTAGCGAGTCAGTTTTTGTGAATGGAAAGCGGGTAGGGGAAACGCCTTTTAGCGGTTCTGTTCCTGTGTGCTCGGAAATTGAGCTGGGGAAAGAAAGATCGAATGTATATGTTAGATTGGAGCGTGGGCAAACGGTAAGGCGTGTGCATAAAATGCCGGATAGCCAAGAATGGCTGAATAAAATAGCGGAAGAACAAAGAAGAGCGGCGGAAACGGCAGAGGAGAGGCGAAAAAGGGAGGCAATAGAGCAGAGAATAAGAGAAATTGCAGAAAGGGAAGCAGAGCAAGAGAGGAAGGAAATGCAGCCAATAAGGTTTGGGTGGCGCATAATGGGGGGAATAACTGCTACTCCTGGTGGTTCAAGTTCGGAATGGTTTGATAAAACTTATGGAATCTACGAGGATATAGGAAAGGGGAACTGGCATCATGGTGGTATCTTTACTTTTGGATTAACGCTAAATATTTGGCCGACAAATATAATGGCTCTTGTTTCTGAATTGAATTACAATTTCTTTAGTTCTAATTATTGTTATGGGGAAAAGCATTGGAATAATTGTGAAGATGATAAAATTATTTGGGCTACACTATATACCAACACAGTAAGCGTTCCGGTTTTGCTTCGTTTTGGAAAAAGGAAGGGTAATAATTATTTTGAGATGGGATATCAATGGGGATTTCCGTTTCATTCCAGTATGTGGATAAGAGGCGAGGTTAGTGACGAGAAAAATTTTTCTGATCACAGATTAAAAATGGATCAAGCTATTATTTTGGGTTTTAGACTGCCTGACAACAATACCACTTCTGTTGCGGGGGGGTTTAGATTTATTTACAATTGGACAAAAATGGATAGATATGGTACGCTTAGTGGTCCTTTTGCAATTGGTTTTACGATGGCTACACCTTTTTAGATTAGGAGATAATATGATGAATAAGATAAAATTCATTCTCGTGGCGGCAAGCGTAATGTTTGCCATGGCATTCACATTTTCTTGCTCAGCACCCTATGAAGATGTTCCTGACGGTGACGGCAGGGGCGGAATTTCAAGTAGTAGCGGGGGTGGCGGCGGAGGTAATAATACCCAAGAAAAAGCAATATTGGTTTCGATAGGATATTCCGCAACCCATACCATTAGTTCGAGCGGTGAGCATTGGTTCAAGTTTGTAGGCACAGGCGATCCTGTGATTTTTGAGACTACGGGCGATGTTGTGGATACAGGTATAGATTTTTACACCGAAAGTTCATATACTGACTGGAGCAGTGTCGGCGGAGTTGGCTCTAATGCCTTACTTAGTCGCAGCAGCACAGTTTCTGGAACAACATACTTCATACGTGTTAAACCGCATAACGGCACAAGCGGAACATACACTTTCATTGTAACAGCACCTACTACAAACATAAGAACCAATCCCATGCCAACTACTGTAGGCTATTCGTCTGCCCATACTATCAATTCAAGCGGTACTCACTGGTTTAGCTTCCAAGGCACAGGCAATAGCGTGGTTTTTGAAACCGAGAGCAATGTGGCAAACACATCCATAGACCTTTTTATCGGAGATAACACAAAGGCCATTTTAACTGATAACAATCGAATTGTTTTTAGTACAGTTTCTGGAACAACATATAATATCAGAATTACGTCACGCAGTGGTGGTGCTAACGGCACATATACTTTTAGCGTGCGTAGTGGTACTGGCGACGGTACCTCTATGTCCAGCGCTAGATTGGTTGCAGTAGGATATTCGTCTGCCCATACCATTAGCTCGAGCGATGAGCATTGGTTCAGTTTCTTAGGCACAGGCGATCCTGTGATTTTTGAGACTACGGGCGATGTTGTGGATACGTATATGCGTCTCAGAGAGGAAGATGGTTGGCAAATTGCTTGGGACGATAATAGCGGAGAAGGATATAATGCTCTAATAAACCAAAGCACAACTTTAGGAAAAACGTATTTCATCCAGATTGAACCAGGTAGCGGTACTAGTGGAACATATACTTTTGTTGTGAGATAATAACCGCACCCCCAACGGTGCAAACCCACCAAACCCCACATCCCCAAAGGTTTGGTAAGGGTAAACAAAACTAAACAGAAAACTACCCATCCTCAGCCTAGCATTGCTTAATCACAATCTTCTACCTAATCCAAAGCAAATTTACATTCTCAATATTTTTTACAACATCAAGCTCATGATGGTCTGCGGTAACACCAATATAGTTTTCATCAGTCAAAATTTCTGCTAGGAAAATAGAATCAGCTAAAGATATTCTGTAACTTGCTTTTAATCTGCCAGCTTCAATGAATGCAGATTTTTTTATTGCCTCTATAATTTTTATAGGAGTGCGAATAATATTATGCAGAAAGTCTTTTGCCTCAGTTTTCCCTTGTGATTTATAGATATCGTAAAAAACTTCCAATAGATTTACTTTTGTAATTGAAACTTGACTTTCTTCTAAGTATGCTTCCCTAATGATATTCTGAACAACATCAGCTCCTTCTTCATCGGCATAATACGCAATTAAAGCACAAGCATCAAGTATATATTTAGCCATATTCATCCTTCCAGCTCAATATCTTTATACTTTTGCTCTAAAAATTTATCCACAGATATTTTCCCTGAATATTTTCCACGTAACTTGAAAAAGTCCGCAGGGCTAATTCTATTTACAGTTTCTTCAAAAAACACAACCATAACCCTGTTGCCGTCTTGAGTCCCAACAGGCTTTTCATCTAATTCCACTACTCCACTCTTGTACATGCCATACACAGCAGCTTGCATAACTATTCCTCCAGCAAAACATTCTCTGAAAGAGAATATAGAAAACTACCCACCCTCAGCCTGACATTGCTTAATCACAATCTTCTCCTCCCGAGCCGCATAAAGATTCCCACTCATCTTCACCTTTTCGCCCGCCTTAAAACTCGAAAGCTTGCCGGCATCCAAACGAGGAAGAACGCAAATAACTTTAACTTCGTCGCCACTCTTATCAACCAACGACACAACGGGCGTTAAATACGCGCTAATATGTGTATCGGCGACTATCGCTGAAATTGTTATTTTGTTGCCGATGCTTTCCCTAAAGGCATCGGGTTCTGCTTTGAATGAGGCCCAAAGCGAGGCTGGAGTAACGGTTTCGCTTGCAAAAGCTGTAGATGCCATTGCCAGTAATGGCAATGCTAATAGGTGAAAGATTTTGCTCATGCAAAGAATGTAGAAAAT
>JAITUM010000152.1 GCA_031286305.1 Candidatus Fibrimonadaceae bacterium
TTCAAACGCATTTTGAAAATACTGTTCTGCGTGGTGCCCTTGATTTTCATCTATGCCACCAACTTGAATGCCTAAAGCTTTTAATTTCTTATCCGTTTCAGCCATTTGTTGTCTAGTTTTTTCCAGTTGCAAAGCATTTTCTTGTACAATGCGATCGGTTTCTTGTAGACGTCGATCTGTTTCCTTACCGCTTTCAATAAGGCTTGCCATTAATTTTTCTAATCTATCGGTCATAAAAACTATCCTCCACACAAATATAGTAAATGCTGATTTACTCGGTAGTGGCTAGTGGTCAGTGGCTAGTGGCTAGCATTTTGTAAAAAAAAAACAGCTAAATTTGCTCAAAAACCATGATTTAAGTATTTTAACTAGTCACTAACCACTAGTCACTAGCCACTACATTGAGTTAATCATTAATTACTATAGAAACTTATTTTAAAAAAGTGTCAACTATGTGTTTGCAAAAAATAAAAAAAACCTGAGGGGATGAGGGTCACGCAAACTCATAAATCTTCCTCAGCAAGTATGTCGGCATGCATCTCTGCGACTGTTTTATAACTCTTTGTTTGTATTTTTCCCAACGCAATGTCTTCTGCCTCCTGCATGGCAGCCAAAGTCTCTGCGTTATACTTGGGTTCCTCATATTGAGGGAAAACTATAATTTCAAGTTTGTGCCCAATATACTCACTTGGAATAATGTCACCAAACCTGTCTTCCATTTTAGGGATGCAGGTAGTGCGGTATGCTTGTGTCATAACATTCATAAAAAGCCTCCGCTATTCAATATAGAAAAAATTTCCGCAAAAAATAAAAAAGCCCCCGAGGGGGCTTTGTCATATTACTTAAATTTACGGTCCTGAACAGTTCGCAGAAATACTACCACCTTGCGTTCCTTGTAAATTCCACCATACTTCAGCAGGTCTCCAAATGTAGTACCCGCCATCTGCTCGTTCTATACCATTTGTACAAGTAGCAAATGACGAACCACTTCCGCTTCCAGGAGTGCAATTAGTAGGTAATGGTTGACCATTTATTGTGAAAGTCGAATTTAGTCCTTGGAAATTAGTGGCACCAGTAACGAATATACAATAACCTGTAGCCCAGGTGCCACTAAACATAGGCGAATCATTAGTCGCATTTCCAGTGGGAGTATAAACAGCACCTGGTGTGTTTATTGCTCTACCACCACACCAACTTGACATATATTCGCATGTTGCGGCTGGGTCTCTAACAGTTATATTCGAGCATGTTATTGATGGAGTCAAAGCTGTTCCACCGCAAGTTGCACCAATGGTTATATTGCTCACAGTATTATTACCGCCGGAAACAAAATTTGGAACCGCTAAACCTTCAGATACAAGACTTCTCACTGTGCTTCCCACATAGAAGCTAGGTCCGGTACAAGTTCTGCCATATTGACTTGTAATCGTTGGTGCTGCCGTAACTGTCGCTGTAGCACCACCGGCATAAGCATTGTTAGAATTCGACCAATTGCATGTTCCACTCAACGATGGATTTGCTACTACTGTTGCCGCAACGGTGCTGTCTACTTTGAAGCCTGATAGCGCACACCTTGCAATTACTCTAACTTCTCTGCTAACCTCAGCTGCTGTCAAAGGTGCTGGCGTCCAAGCTGCCCAAGCTCCTCCAGCAGGTCTCGACTCAAGTGCATAAACTATGTCTCCGCAATATTCCGCAGCATCATTTTGTACTATGGCAACATTACTGCTAGCACTATTAGCCGGCGTTTCTCCTATAAAGAAAATACTCGAAGGAGTGCCTGTCCAAGAACGAGCATTCCATGCTATTGATGTGCCACCTTGTTTAGTAGGATTGGGCGGTTTGCTAATTGTCAAAGGGCATTCCTGTTCACGGGAACCCTCCGGTTTTCCGTCACCGGTACATCTAACCCTAGCCCAAGCTCCAAATACTGCTGATGCACCAGCACCAGCAGGCTCAGCAGGCCAAGAAACTCCTGCTGCACCGGGTACAGCCTGCCCAAATCCCGCTGTATATTCAGTTGTTAAACTAAGAAGAACATTATTATACGACCCTGTTGGCATACCCATTTGGTTCAGGATAGGAATAGGGAAGAAAATTTCCCTTGTACAATCAGCCCCTGCATCTTCCGCTGCTACTGTTACACCTGCTTGTGTACCTTTACCCGCAACAACAGAAGGCGGATTCCATGCGCAAGTAAATGGCGAAACTTGGTAAGCATTCGGATCTGCACTTGAGCTACTGGGTACGTATGGAATAGAGCTAGAGCTAGACACGCCACCCTGGCTACTGGAAACACCACCCTGGCTGGAAGTGCCGTCACTGGAAGTGCCACCGCCTTCAGAACTGGAAGAGCCTGGATCGCCACCGCCATCACTGGAGGAACTTGGCTCATAAGACTCAGAAGAAATCGGAGGACAATCCGGGTCTTCCGAATTGTTCGGATTAATACAATAGGTTAAAAAGTTATCAAAGTCGTCATTGGTTTTCTTCCAAGACCTGAATTCATCAGAGCTTTGATCGTCAAGGTTTATAATATCGCCACTGCCACAAGCAGCTAAAAAGGCGATAAAAGCTGACAATGCCAGCAAAGTGAAATAAAGACTGTACTTTTTCATAAGATCTCTCCAAAGATATTATCCTCATAAATATACAAAATTTCAACCCAAATGTAAAAGAAAAACGTTAAATTTGCGCTTTTTTAAAAATTTATACCCTGAACATTCAAAAAAACGTGATTTCTATCAGAATATTTATCAAAAATCATGCTCCTACCAAGCACAAAATCAAAAGCATGAGTTTTTATGCGAATTTTTGGCTCTGCAAAAAAACGCTGCGCAGATAAAGCAGAATGAGGGTTCTTTTCACCATCCTTTGCAAAACCACCCGTAAAAAACAAACCGCTACCATGAAAATGCAAAGAAAGACCCGCAAATACAAGCCCATAACGATGAGAAGCATTATAAGGAGTTTGCCACTGCTCCTGATAACTGCCCATGCCCATAGCAAACCTGTAGCGATTACCAAGCGCCGGATCTGTCATACCAAACTCGTCAAGCAAACCAGGCTCATCAGGCAAAACTATCTCGCCCTTGCCGGTCCTGCGAAAATTGAAACCAAACTCCGTGCCACCCATAATAGAAACATAACTTGAAAGAGGATATGCCGCACCAAGTTTACCCTGACTCGACATATAAAGAGGAATACTCTGACCAATGCTGCTAACCGTAACCCCCTTTAAGCCGCCCAAAAGTTCCGCAGTAAAACCCTCGCCGGCAAGCCACCTGTTGTAGCCCTCGCTCTGCCAAAGCCATTTTGCATAAGGGAACATAGATACCACAGTAACAGGCTCATATATAACATCTAACAAAATTCTTTCTGAACAAGCATACTCCCCATCACAAGGAAAATCATGCCAACCATAAATCTCATCACCGGTTGCACCGCTTGTAATTCTCTTGCGGTCAAACTCAACAGCTATCTGTAACAAACGCTTTTCACCCAAAGGTTTTTCAACGCCTAAAACAGCACCACTGCCTCGCTCTTTTAACAACCTGGCTTTTTCATCAATGCTCTTTTGAAAAAAAGAAGTCGGCTCATATTCAAATAATTTTATCTTCGTAAAAAAATCACCGTCGTCAAAAAAGAATCGCTCAAAACGCACTTCCGGCTCTGCACCCTTAGCTCCCTGGCCATAAAAAGCAGCCAAATTCCAATTATAACCAAACTGATTAATAAAGCGAAAATTAATATTCGTTGCGGCATTTGCACCAAAAAGCGTGCCGCCAAAAGCACCCAAAGAAAGCGATAACTGCGGGTTATTCTTCGCTTTTATCTGCAAAAAAGAACTTGTGTCCAAAGTCAACTTTACATCGTAATAAGAACCGTTTTTTTGCAAAGCCTCCAAAAAATTACGAACCGCCAAAAGTCCGGTATCGCTCGGATTCCAAAAATTCTCCAAATGCCCCTGTACCTCCGCAGAAATATCATCAAAAACCGGATGGTAAAGAAAACGTGGAGGCGGTAGCTCAGAAGGATGATAACTAATGGATGATGGATAATTAATTTTTGCAAAGAAGGTTCTTTGTGTTTGCACCGCTCTAACACCTGCTTCAAAAAGAGAATCGGGATTGGGTTTTGAATGTGGGCGAAGAATGAGCAAAGTGGAATCTTGGCTCCATAGCTTTTGCTGATAGCGCTCGGCGGATGCGCCGTTTGTATCGCGCAAAGCTACAGACGTAGATAATATGCGGTTAGTGGGCGAATGGCTGTTTGGAAAAGGATAGTTATTTGCATTATCTATCTGCCGAAACGAAATTCTAGAACCTATATCCGAGCGCCAAAGGGCTTCTTGCACCCTCAGGTCAAAAAAAATCTGCCCAAAGTATGGTTTTTTGCCATCCATGCTTTCCAAAACAGGTTCACCGCTTTCTTTGTTCTTAACAAGCCACTCCTTTTTCCACAAATTAGATTCCAAAGGTTGCTTGGCCGGTGCCAGCGAGTCCCAAGACTTAATAAGTTCCCTTATTTGCCCTGAGCTCCAACCCGCACTCCACAAAGCACCTGCAAAAGCCCCCCAATCGGTGCCAACAACGCTATCAACAGGAATCTGCAACCTCTCAATTTCGCTCAGAACTCCCAAATGAAACTCAATAGAAGGATAATCACCGCCCAAATACAAAACATTTTTCTTCTCTTGCGCATACAAACTCACAAAAAACAAAAAAAATAATAGAGGCATAGGGGTGAACGTAGTTAATCAGTATTTACGTTATTTCAACGCATCGTGCTCTAGCATT
>JAITUM010000029.1 GCA_031286305.1 Candidatus Fibrimonadaceae bacterium
GCATACCGGAAATCTACTATTTTATCTCCGCGCCTCCCATTTCAAAAAAAATAAAATCGCAAACCCTTGCAGCGCAACAACTTACGTTTTTAACAAAAAAAAAGTGATAAAGTCAGGTGAGCTGCGCCTCATCACAAGCAAAATGTATAGGCGATATCTATGAGGGAACACTTGACGAAAGTAATTTACATGGATGCAAAAATTGCACCATTAATGGCTTAGTTTGGTGCAACTCGTTAAAGAATGTTTATTTAGCGTTTGAGGAGCAACTATGAAAGAACATTGGGAGCAAATATTTTACAAGATTCGTCGGTTTTTGCGGAAACTCGATTACTGGATCGCATGTTTTTTGGATAAATTACCGTAAGGAGGTTAAAGTGGATAAAGCGATTTTGGATATTTTGGGGCATGTAGGAATTACCAGCGGTGTAGGTGCTGTGTTGATATTGATATTTAAATTTGTGTGGAATAGAGATAAAAAACTGCAAAACGAGGCTATCGAGCTGCGTAAAAAAAATAGAGATATGGAAATGGCAAGGCAAGACGAAAGAATGGATAAGCAAGAAAAAAGAATGGACAAGCAGGAAGAATCTCTTAAGAATCACGTAATTGGACATGGTAGCTTTGAAAAAGAACTTATACGCGAAGTGAAAAGTGAAGTCAAACAGGTTTACGATCGATTAAATCCCATAGCGGAAAGCGTAAAGAAGATAGAAGGCTTTATGGAAGCCCAACAAATGATGTCAAATCGAGGAGGACAACAACAATGAAAATCACCGATTTCACTTTCAGCAAGCTAGTGCTTATTCCCATAGGCAACAAAGGACATTTCAAACTGGCCGATGACTTGCATATAACAGTCAACGCTCCGGGCGGCAAAGGCTGGCGTTTCATCCTGCGCAAGGACTTTGTTACGTATTTGGGTAGCGTGCCAAATGTTATAAGCGGATTTATCCCCAAATACGGAGATCAAGATTTAACCGTAACCTACGTGCTGCATGATGCCTTTTACACAAGGGTAGGCTTGGCTTATGGTGTGGCACAACACCTTGTAAAAAGAGACTTCGCTGACAAGCTCCTGCGCGCCATGCTAACTTTTTGCGACGAATGCACACAGTACCAAATCAATATCCTCAAAGAGACAAATAAAACCGCGAGCAAAGAGGATAAGAAACACAATGATGCCCGGATAAAAGCACTGAAAGGCGAATTGCTTGGCAGTGCAAAAACCTATGCCATCTACAAGGCGGTGGATTGGTTTGGCCGAAGTGCCTACGAAGGCATTGACAAGCCACCCTGCGATCAGAATTACAACAAAATATCTATGGAGGTTTTATGAGACTGCAAACCAATTTCCAACTTGCCGAGTTTACCAAAACCGCATGGAACAAGCTTGATAAGCGCACGCAGATACAACTTATAGCCCTTGCAAACACGCTGCAAGCTATACGCACTGCCATTGGGCGGCCAATAGTGGTATCGAGTGGCGTACGCTCGCTGGACGACTACAAACGGTTGCAAACGCAAGGGCTGAACCCATCAGCCACAAGTGACCATTTCTTTGGGGCAGAAGTTCCACGCACAAACAGCGCACCATACAAACTAGCGTTGGGAGCTGCTGATATAGTGTGCCCATCTATGCCTGCCGTGGAATTTTATAACTTTATAGCCAAAATGCGCTATGAGGGTAAAATCCAAACCGGGCAGCTACTTTTAGAAAAGAATAAAACCATGTGGTTGCATATCGCTAACCATCCCGATCCGTTTCTTTTGCCGGAGGAAAAGGTTCAACGCACGGAAAGAAGCTTGGGAGGCATGGGGTACAGTTTGGACAACGGCAAGACCTTTACTTGGCTCAATCAAGCTAAGAGGGAATTGTTGCCAATAGGGTTGAAGTAGGGGGAAAATAGCGTTATTGCGTAAATTTTGCGTAGATACAAAACTAGCGCGGAAGTTTAGGGTGTTGGCAGGATTTTTCTACCTTCCCTCCCATGCCCCAAATCACCGCAATAGCAGCTGCGCTGCTCTTTTTTGTGCGTACGGCAAGCTGCATCTAGCGCAGGCTTTTTTACTTGTACTCTGGCGGCTCTGGTTCTCTTAGGCAATGAGCAACCATATATTCTCTTAAAGCAGAATTCATTCGAGTTTGATAGCCTTTGCCAAAAGACTTAAACCATTCTAGAATGTCGGAGTCGTAATTCACCTTTATCGGTACCTTAATAGGGCGATAAAGTGAGCGATTCAAGAGTTTAGCCGGCATAAAGCGGGCTAATTGCTCTACCGATAGCGCAGGCATATCGGAAGTGTCTATTTCACTGTCGCTCATGTTGGCGAGAGTTTTTAGCCTTTCTTCGTTTGCAGACGAAAGCTCTTTAGCGGTTTTTCTAACTATGGGCATAATACGCCTCCCTTTCTTGTTTCAATGCACGTCTTGCAGATATAATCCGCACTACACCTTCGCAAGGCTCGGTTTCAACTACAAATAGCACTATTCCAGCCGTTGCACCTATAAAAATCCATCTTTCCTCATTTTGCTTGCTATGTTCTTTATCGTAAAAATCTATTCTATTAGGGTCTAGATACGCCTTTGCAGCATCATCAAAGCTGACTCCATGCTTTGCGAAGTTTGCTTTGCTTTTATTTTCGTCCCATTCAAAAATAGGCATTTCCATATACCTATAAATATACATTTTTTTTAGCTAAATGTCAAACTTTTTCCGCTTTTCTCTCATTTTTTCGCTTTTTTGCTGTTTTTTCACCGTTTTTTTGCTCATTTCACCGCAAGCACCAAACTCACCGCAATAGCAGCTGCGCTGCTCT
>JAITUM010000113.1 GCA_031286305.1 Candidatus Fibrimonadaceae bacterium
GTGCTTTCGACAAAACCGTTTGCGGCGTTGCATTAAAGGACAATGATGGCAATGTTATTTTCGGCATGGAGCCGAGCGTTGAGGAATGCGAGCTTTACGAAGGGCAAAGCCTTTTGCAGTTTTACACTAGGAGGTAAGAGTGAAAAATTTGGGAATAGCAATTAAGCAAGGTTTGCTTGCTGCTTTGTGTGTTGGCGTGTGCGGATGCAGTATATTCCCTGAAACTGAATTTTGCAAAAGCTCCCGTTCTTACCCTTACTGGACCGAATGGACTGACGGCGAGTTGATAACAATAGCAAATGATTCTTTGGCTGTTGTTGTGACTCGTAAGTATAAAAAAGAATGCAGAGAAGGTAAGGAAGAAACTGCAAACTCCAACGCTGGGCTGTTCTTGGTTAACTACAGGGTTAAGCAGAAGCCTTTGATGGGGGACACTTTAAATCTAGAAAATAAATCTTATGATTTAAAAATACTTATGGGATATTTTAAGGATTCCTCTGTGTTGCTAGTTGATTCTAAAAACAATAGATTCGCGCTTTGGAAGATAGGAGAGAAAACAGTAAAGTTCAATGATTGCGATGAAATAGAACTTCTTAAAGGTATAAATGCCAGCCCTTGGGTAGACAAAAGCGTGATAATAAATAATTACCCAACCGTACAGATATTGGATACGGAAACAGGACAAATAAAATTTTTTGGTTCTTACAAAGAATACGAATGGATGTCTCAAGAGCGAGTGCAGTCTTGCCTTGGTGATGCAGGATGGGGATCGTGGGAAAGACTCTATCCTTATTATATTGAGGAAGAAGACAGAGTAATTTGCGTAAAAATGAATAGAAATAGACCTTCTGAATTAATTGTAGATGGTGTTGTTTCTGATACAAGAAACGATTATTTCAGCATATATAAATGGCTTGGAAGTTACATAATGTCTTATGATAATATAAGTATTTTGAAAATTGATACCGAAAATTTCAAATTTGACGAAACTCTAGACCTATGGATGGATTATGACAGAGAGCCTGCTAAATTCTATAAGGATAAGGAAAAAAATGATTTTGTCAGCTATTCCGGGCAGGATTTGATTAATTTTAAATTAGGCAACAAATAAAAAATCAATGAGGAATTGCATTTTATGAGAGCATTTGTCTGTTTTGTTTTATTAATAATTTCCAATTCTTATGCAAATGCGCAAAAAACAGCTGTATCAGTTTATTTACACCCGATTTCTTCTTTTTTCGGCATATTAGGTGCAAGCCCAATATTTTTGACAGTTGAAATTCCATTTAGCTTGTCTAACTCGCTAATAATCAAACCTAGTTTATTAAATATAAGCGACCACAGTGCGTATATATTCAGGCTAGGCAGTGACTTTGGGTTTCGCCATCACCTGTCTGGAAAAGGAGAAGGCTTATATTTACAAGGGCAAATGGGCGTATTCTACTACAAACGTACTGACTTTAGCTTTATCGGAGATAAGATTTTTTCCATTTTTTTTGATATGCCAAGAAAAAGTTTATGGCTGGATGCTATGGGTTATGTAGGTTATTCGTTAAAATTTTCTCGCGTAAATGTATTTATTGATGCCGGGATTGGAATCATAATGGGGATTGATACCGAAACTGGGCAAGTTAAACCTGTCACGTTCTTTGATGGTGCAGGTATACTTTGGCCGGATATCAACTTTGGCATTGGAATTTCATTTTGAGCCTTAAACAATCCCCCCAAATACCCAGCCGCATCAGCGTGGCCTCGCCAAACCGGACAGCTCCATCGCACCGATTGTTGAAAGCGCGGTTTTTCGGGCGGCAGTTACCCCCCACGCCTCTTAACAATACGCAAAACGTGGGGGCATCTTTTTATAAATATGAAGCCAGCCAAAACCACACTGGAACCGATAGAATTGCTAAAAGCAAGAAACCTGATTTTCGCAGATGAGCGCAAAGCAGAAAGTTTTCTGTTTCAAAATAATTATTACAGGTAACTCCTAAAAATATGTTATAAAAAATATTTATTATTTTTTAGTAAGATATTCCCCTATTTTCTGCTGTATATATATACTATATACAAACGTAAATGAACGGTTCCGCTTTAGACGACGGAATAGATTGGATAATACGCAAAAGGCTCTGTGCGTTAGCACAATCGGTATTATATTTTTTACCATCGGAAGAAGTTAATTTCAGTTGTCGACAAATTGTCGACAACTCAATTCCATCTTCAAGTTCAACTCGTTGCTTCATTTTAAACCAGTAATCACGCGGGTTGGCACTGTTGGTTAAAACCTCAACTACGTCAATCACAGAGAAATACCATTCCTCCATTTGTTCGTCAAAATGAGTTCTTATTTTTCTTTCTTCAAACAATTTAATTGCTGTATCCTGCTTCATAACAACCTCTAAGGAAAGCTCCAAATTTTAAAGCAAATATAGAAAACTCTAAGGCACTCCGTTTCCGCTCGGGAATGCTTACTCCTGTGATGCTGCCCGTGAGCGGCAGCACCATTGGGTTGCGCACGGGTGCATAATATCGTTGCAGGGCGGCCACGGCGAAGTGCTGGGTCAACGTATTGCAACGTTAAATTCACCCGCGTTTTTGAATGAGTGAACCAAGCTCTTCAAAATTACTTTGCAAAAGATGCTCGGACAAACTATCTAGAAACTCTTTGGTTTCTTTTGTCCATGCCATATTCTTCAAAATCTCAAGCCTGGAATCAACCGTCTTATAATCGTAATTATCGGAAGCGGCTTTAATAATTGTCAGCTGCTCATGCAAATACTCAGGATTTTCATCTTGCATTGCCGTTTTATGCTCTGCCGTTGCTTCAATATTTTTGATTATCGACATCAACTTATCTATAAAATAACTGGTCTCGGCTTGAATCACATTCTTATCCCGTTTTCTTCCGGCTTTTTCCAATAAAAACGCATGCTCGGAAAGTTTTTTTTCTCCGATATTAGCTAAACTGCTTTTCATAGCATGAGTGTGCACGGTAAATAAACGCAAATCCTCATCCGTTGCCTTGCTCAAATTATTGAAAATAGCCTCTATAGCATTCAAAGCCTTTTTGGAATCCTGCGCAAAAATCGCAAGCAAAGCGGGATCAATTTCAATGGGACTTTGTTTATCACGTATCAACTTGTTCAATGTTTCATTCAACTGCCTTATATCAATAGGCTTGGAAATAAAACCATCAAAACCGTTTTCAAGAAACATCTCCGCTTGGCCGGCTACTGCATTTGCAGTCAATGCAACAATAGGATGATTATACCCCATTTCCCTAAGCCGCTCGGTAGCTTCTATACCATCCATTTTCGGCATCATATGATCCATAAAAACAATATCGTATTTATTGCCTGCTTTGATTTTTTTTATTGCCTCAAAACCACTGGAAACAGTTTCAATTTTTAACCCATAAGGCTTCATCAAAACTTTTGCAATATACAGATTCATCTCCACATCATCCACAATCAAAACTCTGCCATAAGGCATATGCTCACGTGTGATAAGCGGTTTTTTAATTCTAGACAGCTCGTTAAACTTATGCTTCAATAGCTTTTTTGCCAAACCCTTGCCCAGTACTTTGAAGTTCGCAATTTTTTGCGGCAAGCGCATGGTAAAAGTAGAGCCTTTACCATGTTCGCTATTCACAGTGATTTCGCCATTCATCATTTGAACGAGTCGTTTTGAAATGTTCAAGCCAAGCCCTGCGCCCTGAATCAAACGATTTGCCTCCAAATTAAAACGAGTATATTCGCCAAACAAACCTTTTATCTGTTCAGTGGTCATGCCCTGCCCTGTGTCTCTAACACTGAAAACAAGCGTTATATTTGAGTTGTCTTCTTTAGGTTCGGCAATAACAGATAAAGTAATGCTGCCATTCTTTGTGTATTTAAAAGCATTGGATAGCAAATTATTCAAAATCTGTTTAATGCGAAGTTCATCGCCAATCAGCTCGGTTGGAATGTTTTCGTCTAAATGCAGCTTGAACTCTATTGGTTTGCTGCCGATTCGCGTTATATTCAACTGCACAGCGTCGTGAATAAGGCTTGCAAAGTTATATTGCTCAGGGCGAATTTCCAATTTACCGGCTTCTATTTTTGACAAGTCCAGCATATCGTTAATCAAACGTAAAAGCAAATTGCCTGCCAAATAAATCTTTTCAAATTCCTCAACCGCATCTTTTGGAATACTTTCATTGTGCATATTAATTTCGGCAAGCCCCAAAATAGCATTCATTGGAGTGCGTATCTCATGGCTCATGGTAGCGAGAAATTTACTCTTTGCCTTGTTGCTCGCCTCGGCAATTTCCGCTTTGCGCATTTCGCTTAGCATTGCTTTGTGTGCCCTTAAATCTCTGATGTATCCTGCAATAACATCCTTTTCATCGTACCTAACGCGCACAAGCGTAAATTCGCATGGCAATGGTTCTTCTTGTTTTTTGCACATCCACTCTGCACAGAGATGGCCTTCGCTAAATACTTTCTCAAACATTTCTGCCACCATTTCTTTGGACGTTCTTCCGCATGGCTGCTCTTCCGGAAAAAAATTGAAAAAATTATCTATAAATTCCTGTTTATCGGTTAGGTCAAACAACTTAACGGATTCCTGATTGCATTCAAGAACATTACAGTCTTTGTCAACCAAAAAACAAGCCAGCGGTGAAGTGTCATACATAATTTGCATTCGTAAATTTGCTTCATATACTTTTGCAATCGCAGCTCTTTGTCCATTTAAATCGTATTGATATGCAGCAACAAAAAACTCTTTTTCAAAAACAACGCGCACAAGCGAAATTTCGCAAGGTCTTATTTCACCGCTTTCTGTCTGGTGCAACCATTCAAAGCAAAAAAAGCCTTCATCAAATGCTCTATTCACATATTCGGTTGCCAATTCTTTTGATGGTCTCCCGTTTGGCTGAAATTTCGGCGAATAGTCAAAAAATGTTTTCAAAAAACGTTTCCTGTTTGAAAATTCAAATATTTTCGTTGCCGCTTGATTGCAAGAAACAACTTCCATACTTTTATTCAACAAAACACATGAATATGGTGTAGTATCGAATATATACATCGAATACTTTCTCATTTTATGTCTTGTTATAGTACAACGTATGGCGACAAAAACCAAGCCAAGCATACATAAAATCAGTATGATTTCCATAAAATCCCTCCATTTTCGCCAACAAGCTTGCACCTGAGGCTCTAAACATAATATAGAAAAATGCAAAATTTAATTTCTATATTCACGTAGTTACTCCGCGGAGGCTGTTTATGAAACCTTTATCTAAAAGAGTTACAGAAATTCACCCGTCTATGACTGTTGAGATAGATACTCTTGCCAAACGGTTATCTACCGAGGGCAGGTCTATTTGGAGCCTCGCCATTGGGGAGCCGAATTTTGACACATCGCTTCACATAAAAGAAGCTGCCATAAACTCTGTGAACAAAGGTCTTACGCGCTATACCGCGCCGAGCGGGATGCAATCGTTCAAAGAAGCTGTTCGCGAAAAACTTTTGAAAGAAAATAAGCTGGCTTATACTTCAGAGCAAATTATGGCTACATCCGGCGCAAAACACGCTGTTTTTAACGCTATATCTGCCATCATTGATGAAGGTGATGAAGTGCTTATACCCACTCCTTGCTGGGGAACATATATAGAGTTAGTCCGCTTTTGCGGCGGAGTGCCTATTGCTTTGGAATGTTCAATTGAAGATAATTTCAGATTAAAAACGGAACAGATTTCAAAAGCCATAACGCCAAAAACAAAAGCTATAATTTTGAACAGCCCATGCAACCCAACGGGAGTTATGTATAACAAAATCGAGCTTGAGGCCATGGCAAAGGAGATTGTAAAAAATGATTTATATTGCATATCTGACGAAATATATGAACATTTAATTTACACCAAGGAACCGCATATTTCAATAGCCACATTTCCGGGCATGCAAGAACGAACTGTGATTGTGAACGGATTTTCAAAAACCTACTGCATGACAGGTTGGCGAATTGGCTACCTTGCCGCCCCTTTGGATGTGACAAAAGAGATTGTGAAAATGCAGGGGCAAACTACACATCATCCTTCCAATATTTCGCAATACGGAGCAGTTGCCGCTCTGAACGGTCCTCTTGATTCAGTGCTTATGATGAGGCAGGAGTTTTCCGAGCGAATGTACAGAATGGGCGAAGCTTTTGAATCTATTGAGAATATTCGTTTTCCAAAACCCGAAGGTGCCTTTTATTTATTTGTGGATGTTAGCGCATATTACGGCAAAAAAACCGCAAACGGAACGCTAGTTTCAAATTCGATAGAGTTCTGCAAAACTTTGCTGGATGAGCAAGGCGTGGTGATTGTGCCGGGTGCCGCATTCGGCTTGGATTCCTGTGTCCGTTTTTCTTTTACGGCATCGTTGCCAACAATCAGTGTGGCAATGCCGAAGTTTAAAGAATTTGTAGAGGGAATGAAATAGCAATATGAATTTTCTACCTTAGCTTCATGTTGCCAAACACCAACAGCGTAGGCCTTGTGCAGCCGAGGGATTTTCTTTTTCGCTCGGAACAGGGTTTTGTGTTGGAAAGCGGCGAAGTTTTGCCGGAATTAAAGGTTTGCTACGAAACTTACGGCGATTCTAAAGACGGAAGCGCTCCGGTTATTTGGATTTGCAGCCCGCTAACCATGGATGCCCATGCTGCAGGCTTGCACTGTGAAAATAATCCCAAATCAATAGGCTGGTGGGATGCTCTAATAGGTCCCGGCAAAGCCATAAACACAGACATATTTTTTGTGGTTTGCAGCAATATACTTGGCGGATGCAAAGGAACCACAGGTCCTGCTTCCATAGACCCGCGCACAGGTGAACCTTATGGTTCAAAATTTCCGCGTATAACCATAAGCGATATGGTGAACGCTCAAAAAAAACTGGCAGACCATTTGGAAATAAAGAAATTCTTTGCAGTTATAGGCGGCTCAATGGGTGGTTTTCAGGCGCTTGTTTGGGCACTTGAATACCCGGACTTTGTTCAAAGATGCGTTGTTATAGCCAGCGGAACAAGGCTTTCCGCTCAAGCTCTAGGTTTTGAAATTGTCGGGCGCAAAATTGTTTTAGACGATGAAAAAAACGGTCTTGCCAACGCCAGAATGATGGCAAACATCACTTACCTCTCCGCTGAATCCATGAGAAACCGCTTTAATGATGCCGAGCATTTGCCAAGTGATCCGGAAAAATTTTACACAGGTTATGCCCTTGAAAACTATCTGAATCATCAAAGTGAAAAGTTTATTAAGCGCTTTGATGCAAACAGTTATTTGAACTTAACCTGGGCAATGGATAATTTTAATTTGGAAAAGAAATACGGTTCTTTAGAAAAGGCTATGTCTAATGCCAAGGCAGAATTTTTATGCATTCATTTGAGCAGTGACTGGCTATTCACGCCGGAAGAATCTTATAAATTAGCTTTTACGCTTTTGAACCAAAAAAAGATTGTCAGCAGTGTGGAGTTAAACACTAATTTAGGGCACGATGGTTTTTTGCTGGAAGTAAATGATTTAGGCGCTTTGCTCTCCCGTTTTTTGGATATGCGAATAGTTGAAACTCGCGACGAAAACTACGAGCATCCGGCATTTGAAAGCATAGAAGATATAAACAGAGTTTCTGCGCACATACCGCCGGGCGCAAGTGTTTTAGACATAGGCTGCGGAGACGGTCGTTTGCTTCACGCGTTGTGGCGGGCAAAAAAAGCGACGGGTGTTGGCTTTGACCGCTCGTTTAGCGGCGTTTTACATTGTTTGGCTTTTAATGTACCTGTTATTCAAAAGGATTTGGACAAGGAAGGGCTTTCGCAAATAGCAGACAACAGTTTTGATTTTGTGGTTTTTAACAGAACGCTTCAAGAAACGCAAAATCCCAGAGATGTTTTGCTTGAAATTCTGCGCATAGGCAGGCAGGCCATTGTGACTTTCCCAAATTTCGGAAACTGGAGGGTTCGCGGCGCCATAGCTTTTAACGGGCACATGCCCAAAAATAAACTTTTGCCTTACGAGTGGTACAACACCCCAAACATTCATCTTTTCACCCTAAGCGACTTTACCGATCTTTGCAAAAAGGAGGGCATTTTGATAAAATCCCTTGAGTCTGTAAACAACAGCATTTTGAGCAAGCTTTTGACTAAACTCGGTTTAAAAAACCTCGGAGCGGAACAGGTGGTAGCTTTGATTACAAAGGTTCGAAACTAAATCTAAAAATCTAACTCTTCTACCGGTACCAGTTTTATATTTTCCAGCACCATTTTTTCGCTGGGACCTACTATGCCGATTTTAAAGGTGTTGGGGTTGAAGTATTTTGCTGCCATTGCCTTGACTTGCTCGGCGGTAACGGCTTTGATTTGCTTTGGATATTCTCTGTAATGTTCCAAACTGCGACCATTTAGCTCAGATACGGCAAAAGTATTTGCTGTTATTGCCGAACTCTCAAACATACCGGGCATGGACTCTATCAGAGATTTTTTTGCAAATTCAAGTTCCTCAGCGCTTGGACCTTCTGCACCCAATTTTATAGTTTCTTCCCTTATTATCTGCAAAGCGTCTTTTGTAGATTCGGCTTTTGTTTGCAGAACAACTCCGAGTGTCGCAACATCTTCATAATCAGACCGGGCAAAACTGAAAATAGAATACGCAAGCCCATGTTGCGTGCGAACTGTGTTCATAAGTCGCGAAGAAAATGAGCTGCCGCCCAAAATATAATTTGCAATAGCAGCTTGGTAATAATCCGGATGAGGCCGTTTAACGAATGGCGCTGCCATTATTATATTCGCTTGGCTAATATCTTTTTCGCTCACAAAAACTCCCGGATTCTCATTAAATTCCAACGGAGGGAAATCTCCTCTCACAGAAACTTGCTCTTTCCAATTTGAAAAGAAATTTGTTAAGGTATTTACTAAAGAATCTTTGTTAAAATCTCCTGCCGCTGCAATTATAACTCTGTGCGGCATAAAAAAATCATCTTTAATAGCAAGCAGATCTTTTCTTTGAATATTTGCAATGCTTGCGCTGTCTGCTCTCCACAATTTGGGATTATCTTTGTATAAAATCTTAGTAGAGAGTGCTGTTGCCTGTGCACTTGGCTGATCGTAGCGGTGCTTGTAGCTTTGAATGGCAGTGTTTTTTTGCAATTCCATCCTACTGGAATCCAAGCGAGGTTTATTTAAAATTTCTCTGAGCAGTGGCAAAACTTTGTCTAAGTCTCGCGACAGGCAATTCAAATGCGCTTTGCTCTGAGTGGTGCCTATGTTTACGCTTATCCTTGCTGATAAGAATTCCAAAGAATCATCTACTTGTGCAGGGTTTAATTTTTCCGTTCCTCCCCTTGAATACAAAGCAGACAGTATTTGCAAAGCGGCAACCTCTTCTTTGTTTTTAGGGGTGGCATTTTCTTTGAAATAAAATGTTAAATCTATTAAGGGAAGCGCGGAGTCTCTAACTGCATAAAGTGTTATGCTATCGCTTATGGATATGCGGTAATCGCCCGGATAAGGAGCAACGTATTCAAATTCGGGGAATACAATGTCTTTATAGGAATCCGGAGTTAAACTCCTGGTATCTGAGGGTGAAGGTTGATGCGCAGCACAACCCACTAAAACAATAAAAATAGCAAAGAACTTGAGCATAGATACTTGGAATATAGAAAAACTACCGCACCACCAACAAGGACTGTCTTTATACCGGCTTTGCTAATTCTACAGCTATGCTTAAAGACGGTCTTGATCCCGCGCGTGTGGCTCGCATAACTGATTTGCCTATTAAGCAAATTAGGGCGATGGTTTAGTTGTCATTGACAAAGCTTTTTTATTTTTCTATATTTACAACTAGACAGACTAGTTAGAAGAGGTTTTTATGCAAAGATGGCAATTACAGGAAGCCAAGGCTAAATTTAGCGAGCTTGTAAAGCAGACTACTTTAGCTCCACAGTCAATTACTCTGCGCGGAGAACCCGTGGCGGTTGTAATTTCCATCGCTAAATACAAACAGCTTACCAAACCTAAGAAAAACTTGTTTGATATGCTTCGCTCCGCACCGATTAGCTTAGCTGATTTGGATTTACCTTCCCGTAAAGACATCCGCTTTCGGAAGATTGAGTTATGAAGTATTTGATAGATACAAATGTTCTTTCTGAAATGACCAAATCCAATCCCAACAAGGACGTTGTGAAGTGGTTTATTAACGCGCCTGACAAAGACAAATTCATTAGTGTAATTTCCATAGGCGAAATCATCTATGGAATAGAAAAACTTCCAAACAACCCTCGCAAGAACAAACTATCTGTCTGGTTCAATGAAATAATTTCCGAAGGATTCAATGAACGTATACTTGACATAAACGCAAGTACCATGCGCACTTGGGGCAAAATGATGGCAGAGCTTCCTCGCTCGCTTCAAGTGCAAGATACCTTTATAGCAGCCACAGCTATTGAAAGTAATTTAACTGTGGTTACTCGCAATGTCAAAGATTTTTCCGATATAGCCGGATTGAAAATATTGAATCCTTGGATTTAAATGCCCCCTCCGAAAACAATAAACGCATAGCGAAGAACACGTTGTTCACTGCTTCCGCAGCATTTTAACGCTGGGGGTGGGGTTTTACCAAAGTGTCCAAAATAAGTGTCCAAAAAGTGACTAAAAACTGTCTAAACATTTTTTGGACAGTTTTAAACCTCGTTTCTACGCAAAAATCACCGTTTTCAAATGGCATGTTTTTTGCTGTTACACTACCATGGCACGGAGAACCGCACAACTGTTTGATTTGATGTTCAAGAGCATAATAAAAGATGCAAGCTCATCTGCAATTGTGCATCTGATAAACGGCATTTACAAAAAGAATTACTCGCTGGATACGACTGCAGTGAAAATTGAACCGACAGAATTTATAACAGAACATCCAAAATCAGGGAAGCTGAAAAAAATAGTCTCAGATATTGTGATAACGCTGTATGACGGAAACTGTAAAGATACCTATTTTATAGAAGCTCAAATAAGTGACGATATAGAAATGTTGCTTAGAATTTTCAATTACAGCGTACTAGTTGCGTTGGAAGGAAAGGAAGTTTCCGATGACGGTTCTTATATGCAGATAGACATGCCTTCTCCGGCAGTAATTTACTGGGAAAGCAGCGAAACTAAAGATTTCGTTTCTATAAAGATAAAATTTCCGAATAAAAGAAGTGTTGTGTATAAAGTGCCGGCATTCAAGGTTTTGCAGCATAGTGTTTCTGAGCTTGAGAACATGGCTCTTTTGCTTCCTTTTTACATTTTGAAGATTCGCGGGGAGTTGAAGAAAACCAAGGATTCTGAGAAGCGTAAGGAATTGTCTAATAGGTTGGAGGGTTATGTAATTGAGATAAGTCAAGTTTTGAAAAGGTGCGTGGAAAATAACTATATTACAGATAGAGATGCCGCGATGCTTCTCCGTAGGTTATTGAGTATGAATTTAGAGCTTTACGGTAAGTATCGCGAATTCAAAGAGGTTAATATGAGTAAGAGATTGGAAAAGTTGGTGGATCCTGGTTTCTGTGAAAGATGGGACAAGGCTTTAGCGAAAGAGGCGGCGAAAGTCGAAAAGCGAAGCTTGAAGCAAGGCAAAATAGCAGGTCTTATTGAAGCTGCAAAGTCTATGCTTAAAGACGGTCTTGATCCCGCGCGTGTGGCTCGCATAACTGATTTGCCTATTAAGCAAATTAGGGCGATGGTTTAGTTGAAGCAAAGAACACCATGGTTCTATACTTCCGCAGTATTTTAACGCTGGGTGTTGAGGATTTTTCTATATTCAAAGCTGATGAGTAAAGTGAGTAAACTTAGTAGTGATAAAAAATATGATTCGCTAATAAAGCAAATTTCTTTAGCGGTGAAAGAAGCTAAAAGGCGTGTAGCAACAGCTATAAATGAAGCTCTTGTTGAAACATACTGGACTGTTGGCAAACATATTGTTGAATTTGAACAGGATGGAAATGCGCGAGCAAAATATGGCGAACAATTACTGGTCAATCTTTCTAAAGATTTGACGATTTCCCTTGGCAAAGGCTTTTCAAAATCAAATCTATTCAATATGCGCCTGTTTTATACGCGATTTCCAATTTTCCAGACAGTGTCTGGAAAATTAAGTTGGTCACATGTTATTGAGATTGCAAATATTGACAACAAACTTGAAAGGGACTTTTATCTTGCCGAAACCACTAATGAAAACTGGAGTGTCAGAGAATTGAGGTTACAAAAAGAGCGAGGGCTGTTTATGCAGTTAGCTTTGGGTAAAAGTAAAAAGCAAATTTTATCTTTGGCTAAACATGGAAATATAATCGAAAAGCCTGAAGATACTATAAAAGATACTTATACTTTAGATTTTCTTAATATACCCGAACTCAAGTATTCAGAACCTACCCTTGAAGATGCTTTGATTAAAAATCTTGAGCATTTTTTGCTAGAACTTGGCAAAGGATTTGCCTTCATTGGCAGGCAATATCGCCTAACAGTTAATAATACAAACTATTACGCAGATTTAGTGTTTTATCATACTATCTTAAAATGTTATGTGGTTATTGATTTGAAAATAGGAAAGGTAAAACAAGAAGACATTGGTCAAATGAACCTTTATCTCGGATACTTTGCTATCGACCAAAACAACGATGGCGATAACCCACCCATAGGTATTATTCTTGCAAAAGAAAAAGATGAAGTGATGGTGCAGTATGCCATGTATGGAAACAACAATAATCTTTTTGTTTCAAAATATCAATTCTATTTGCCTGATTTAGATGAACTGCGCAATTTATTGTCTAAACAAACATGACCCCCTCCGAAAACAATAAACGCATAGCGAAGAATACACTGTTCCTATACTTCCGCAGCATTTTAACGCTGGGGGTGGGGCTTTACACAAGCCGCGAGGTGTTGGCGCAGCTTGGTGTTGAGGATTTTGGTATTTACAATGTTGTTGGCGGTGTTATAGTTTTGTTTAGCTTTATTCAAAACGCTATGCATAGTGCTACAAGCCGTTTTTTTACTTTTGATTTGGGTAAAGGGGATTTTGAAGCGTTAAAGAAAACATTTAGTTTGAGTGTTGTTATTCATATTTTTACTGCACTCACGATTTTGATTTTAGGCGAAACTATTGGTTTGTGGTTTTTGAATACGCAGCTTGTTATACCGCCAGAGAGAATGGAGGCGGCAAATTTTATTTATCAGTTTACGATTTTCACTGCTTGCATTGCAATTTTGCAAATGCCGTATATGGTTGCTATTAATGCGCATGAACGGATGAAAATTTATGCTTATGCAGGTATTGCAGATGCGGTGTTTAAACTTGCGGTTGCATTGGCTCTTGGCTTTGCTCCTATTGATAAGTTAAAGTTTTATTCTGTTTTACTTTTTTCGGTTTATGTTGTTATGGCATGTTTTTATAGGGTTTATTGTTATAGGAATTTTAAGGAGACACGTTTTAAGTGGTTTTGGGATAGGAAGATGTTTTTGGAGAGGATGGGGTTTAGTGGATGGACTACATTGGGGGGTATTTCTGCGATTGCCGCTTTACAGGGCGTTAATATGCTTTTGAATGTGTTTCATGGAGTTGTGGTGAATGCGGCGTATGGGATTATGACACAGGTTAGTAATGTGATGACGCAGTTTGCTCATAATTTTTTTGCGGCAGTAAATCCACAAATAACAAAGAGTTATGCAAGAGGTGATATGAATTATTTGCATAATTTGTTATTTCGTTCCATAAAATTTTCTTTTCTGATTTCTTTTGCTATTGCTATTCCGCTTGTATTGAATATGGATTTTATTTTACATCTGTGGCTAAAAACAGTTCCGAAATATGCTGTTATCTTTTGCCAAATTAGAGTTATAGATTGGTGTTTTTGCATGTTTTTTACTCCGCATTATTATTCTATAATGGCAACAGGAAGAATAAAAAAATATTTAATTATTGATAGTATTTTAACCGTACAAATGTTAATTTTTACATATATTTTCTTTAAACTTGGTTTTTCACCGGTAACAGTTCCAATAATTTATTTCAGTATTAACATTATTCGTATTACAGTAATTATTTTCTTTTCAAGAGCTTTAATAAAATTTTCAATTGGTGAATTTATCTACAAGGTTGTTTCAAAATTATTAATTGTGGTATTAATTTCTGTTCCATTGCCGATTTTCATAAGTTTTAATACAAAAAATTTTGAAGCAATGTTTACAACAAGTATAAGCTTTATTTTGCCTTTTTTATTCAGCTCTATTTTCTTTGGACTTGATAAAAATGAAAGAACTATGATTTTTAGTTTAGCAAAAAAGAAATTTAACTTGTAGGTTTATATTACTTTTTCAAAAATCACTCCCATAATCCGTCTGCGTTTGCCAAACCATACGCGATTTTTCCAAAATCTGCTATAAATATAACGAACAAATGAAAATCTTTTAATAAAAGCACGCGATCTTGAAAAGATTCCTGGCGGGGTGAGTAGTGGGCAGATGGCAAATACTTCTCCATTTTTATCAAATATATGTTGATTGTATGAAACCTTTCCTATCTCGTGAAAAAGTACACCGCTTATATAATCGCTAAAATCAACAAAATTTATAGAAACATTCAGTTTATTTGCAATGTATTCAAATGACTTTTCACTAAACCACCATGAGTGAACTGGAGGTAAGTCTGTTTGCCATATTGTGTTTTTTGGATAAATTGTCTTGTTTTCCGTTGTCACAATAATTTTCCCGCCTTTTTTGAGCATAGTCAATAATGCTTTTATCCATTCAATTGGATTTTCAACATGCTCTATAACTTGAGTTAAAATTATTCTATCATATTCCTCTTTATGCCCCGTTGCGTATTCAAA
>JAITUM010000215.1 GCA_031286305.1 Candidatus Fibrimonadaceae bacterium
TTTCTTCGCATATAAAAGACCCTTGGTTTTCTGTTAATGTAATTGATGGAAAGAATATCTTTTTTTCGGTAAGCAAGAACGAGACAGGAAAAGAAAGAAGTTTTAGTTTGCTTCTTGACCATTATAATTGCGGAACAAAAATTGATGTTTATCAATCCGCGGAGTGAGTTGAAAAAGCTCTTTTTTTTACTATTCACCGCACAATACTAATTAAGATGCATTAGCCCTGACTAAAATTGAGTTAGCAAGACTTTTTTCTGTTCCTCACTTGGTTCCTTTCCCAAAGCGACTTTGGCGAGGTAGCCGTAGATTCTTATGGTTTGTTCATTAGCTTCTTGACCCCTTGCCTTTAATTCTCCAAAACGATAATTAGCCGTTAAATTTGCAAGCAAAAGCGAATCTGCTTTGGGTTTTTCCATACCCAAATTCCTCACAAGCCCAATCAAATGCATGTTCTCAGAAAACTCCTCATAATCCTCTGCCCTCGCTCCAAGCATAAAATTAACACTCCGCTCCGGCCAATTATTCCGTATAACATCACGTATAAAATCATTCCCACTCTCAACTACATTCAAATCAGGATAAGTCCTTGAAACCTGCTCCCTGTACCAGTCGCTATAAGCCAAAGCCTCGTTAATCACAACTACATCCGTGCGGTAATTTTCAGCCATCTGCATGTACCACAAAGGGAAAGTATCATTATCTCCATAACTTATTAAAATACCGTTTTGCGGAATGCTATTCAAAGCGTTCATGGCAAAGTCGCGTGCAATAAAATCTTTTGAGCGATTATTGGAATCAAAATTTAAAGCAAAGGGAATTGCCCATGCAAACATAAGTCCTAAGGTTGTAAACCTCGGTACTTTTGAACAAGCCACTGCGGCCATTATGGCAAAGAATAAAAAAGCAGGCGTAAAGAAATAGTCTCTGTTTCGCACTTCCCTGTGAACAGCTTTTGGCGGTAAAGGCATCTTTTTGTCCTGTTTTTGCAAAGCATCGTTCCAGGCAAATAAAACTCTCAATCCCTCAGCTGCAGAAGCTACTTCCAGCCAATTTTCCCGTATTTCTTCCGGAATGGAAATGTAAAAAGACAAGGCAGTGTTTATCTTGGAAATATCGGTTAAATTTGGAATTGAGTCAGGAACGAATTTTCGCAATTCTTTTACTTGCGAATTCCATATTTTTACCCTGTAGCTATCCGGCTTTGTGCCGTCTGCCATATTCAAATAAAGAACAAGCCCAACAGAACTCAAAAAAAACATTGCAGCTATCAACATTACACCTGTATTTTTCCTAAGCACCCATATACCCGCAAACACAGCTATAATCAAAAATTGGAAAATAATTCGATGGAGAAAAGTCCAAAGTTTCTGCGCCTCCAAAGGAGCCGGAACCCACTGATTTAAATGGTGCCCCAAGTAACCGATGTTTTCTGAAATTCCAAATTGATTTATTAACGCGCCTCTGCGATATAAAGCACGCTCAAACATACTCATTTCCCCGTATTGCTTTCTGCTTAGCACATCTTTAAAATTCTCCAACACCGCCGGATTATTTTGATTCATAAGCGGCTCGGTAGAAGAGCGAATTGGCAAGTAGAGTTGGGAAGAGAGAGCGAGGATTATTAAGAGTGGAGCGAGGAGGAGTTGAGTTTCCCCTCTTGAGCAATTGGTTGAGCGGTGAGAGAGGGGTGCCCGAAGGGCGGGGTGTGCCCTAGAGGGACGATGTTTGAGTTTGGTTATGAGTACGAATGTGAAAATTGCTGGTAGGGGTAATAGGCAGAAGGTGTGGATGCCTAAGCCTAAAAAGGATATGTAGAGTATAAAAAGCAGATATTTATTGTTGTTATTTTTTTTCCATTTTAGAAAAGACCAGATTTGGAGCATTATTACTAGCATTGAAACATTGTAGGCACTGGCTTCTACTGCGTTGAACCAGAAAGTATTGCCGAAAAGAGAAATTGAGGCGGCAAAAAAACCTAGTAGATTTCGCCTATCCAATTCCTTTGGCAAAATTTTAACAGTGATTTCAAAAATCAATAAACAACATAAAATTGAACTTATGGCGCTGAGCAAATTAACGGCAAAAGCAGGACCGCCCAGCCAACCAAAAAGCAAAATAAAAACACGCCCAAGCAAAATGAAAAGCGGATTTCCCGGTGGGTGCGGAATGCCAAGAACATTGGAAGCGGCAATGTATTCTCCGCAGTCCCAAAAACTCACCGTGCGAGCCATAGTGAGGCCATAACCAACAAGCCCCAATAAAATGATAGCTATTCGCGGGCCAATCTTTCCCATTTTTCTTTTTCCATTCTCAGCCTTTCCAAAGAGTTGTAGTCGGCCTTGCTGCTATCTCTTAGTTCGCAAAGTTCTTTATAACTTTGTTCCAGAGCTTTGCTTTTTTCAGAAGGAAATTTTTCTTGCAAAGTTTTTAAAGCGGAAAAAATTGCTTTATCACTGTAAAGCCGCAAAATTCCGTTGAGTAAAGTTTTTTCTGTTTGAGGTTCTTCGATAAATTCAAGAGGCGTTAAGGAGTCTAACCACGCAGCTTGAATTGAAAATAAAGAATCATCCTGTTCAATGCTGGGAGCTTTGCCTACAGGGTACTCTTCTTTTGGGAGAATCAAATTTTGCAAAGTGGCAAAGTCTTTCAACTTTTGCAAACATTGCTCATTGGGGTTTTCCAGCAAGTTTTCTTTTAATATGGCAAGCGAGAGCGCCGGATTTTCCAAAGGCAAATAATGGCGCTTGCCGGCTCTACGCTTAGCACCTGCCGCTGCTATAACAAAGACAAGCGCAAAAACTGTTATGACCCAAACCATATGAACGTATTATTTAGCGTATTTGCTAACTAACTCATCCAAAGTTTCGCAGGGGAGCACTTCCATTTGCACACCCATAGCTGCGGAACGGGTTCTGTCACTTCCTCTTGGCTCCGGAACCCTAAAGCACAAAATGTTTTCTTCTTTTGGGTTGGAATCGGATGGTATTGCAAGCTTGAACAGCTTGTATCGCTCTTGGTGCTCGGTGTAGAATTCTTTGTAATCCATTGTGTTTTGAATTTTTGACAAGCGCTTTGAATCGCTGAAGTCAACACCGGAAATTTGTGCAGAGTCAAGCCTAACAGGGAATGTGTTTGGGAAACGAATTTCAACTCTATCACCGGTTTTCACAAGCGAAGCCTGATTGGGATTTATCAAGTGTCTTTGCATGGGCACGTTGCGATACGCCTGATAACGCACAGGTTTCACTCCGCAATCTTTCCGCATTTCCTTGTCTATGTGGAAATCCACATTTTGGCATATGTCGGGCATATCGGTTGGGATGTGGAGCAACTCTCTTTTGGCTGCCGGGTTGCTACTACTGCAAGCAAAGAAAAGCAATGCTGTTGTGACAAGAAGGATGTATTTTTTCATAACAGTAATATAGTAAATGAAGTTTGCACCGTTAACGGATATCCATTTGTTCCTTTAGCGTATTCAAGCATACCAAAGTGCCCGCGAAGGCCTATTAACATGTTTTTTATGCTTATTCCTCCGCCAAGACTCGGTCCAAACGCCAAAATATTGAGATCCGGCCTTGCAAGCTCCCTGTTTGTATAAAGTTTAGCATGAGCATTGAGGCCAACTTGAGGCCCAGCTTCAATGTAAGCAGAACCAAAATTAAAGCGAGCAAGGACTGGAACCTCTAAAGAATGCAGAACAACACCGGCTTCGTGCAGTTCATCAAACTCCATTCCGGTTTTCAGTATCAGTTCGCTATGAGCTTTATACAGCGTATATTGCAACTCAATAACGTTGAAAAAAATATTGTTATTAACATATACCACACCGGCACTAGTGGAAACAGAAGGATAAAGCCTAAGGGCGTTTGGCCCAAAAGAGAGGGACTGCAAGGCCTTATGACCGCGTAAAGATCCCACGCCCACACCATAGCGAAGCCCCCAGTCTTGAGCGAAAGCTGTAAAAGCAAAACAAATTACAAACAGTAAAACTTTCATCCGTTCTCCATGTGTTCTTTAGTCAAAAGCGCAATGCCTATTGCTCCCATTTCGCCGGGGCGCTCGGGGCGAGTGGGAATTAAGCCAGTGTGTTGCTCAAACGCACGCAGCACCGCATCGTTTTTGAACGTGCCGCCTTGTACCACAATTTTTTTCCCTAAGATATCCAGATTTCGCAAACGGATAACTTTTGTAAAGACGTTATCTATAATAGAGCGGCAAATTCCGGCTATAATGTCTTCGGGTTTTTTGCCGTCTCTTTGTTCCGTTATTATGGAACTGTTCATAAATACTGTGCAGCGACTGCCAAGCTTTGAAGGGTTTTCCGAGCGAAACGCCATTTCTGCAATTTGTTCCGTTTTAATGCCAAGGCTGCGAGCATATGTCTCTATAAAAGAACCGCAGCCACTTGAGCAGGCTTCGTTCAAAATTATGCCCGTGACCACGCCGCCCGCCATTGAGATGGCTTTCATGTCTTGACCGCCAATATCTAAAATAAAACTTACATCCGGGCATACTTTTTTTGCGGCTTTTGCGTGGGCAACCGTTTCCACAGTGTGGTAGTCGGCGCGGAGCGCACGGTAAAATAAAAGTTCGCCATAACCCGTTGTTCCAACGCCTAGAATTTCAAGCTTTGCGCCGGCTTCTTTGTAACGTTCATTGAGTTGAATCAACGCGCTTTTCAGCACAACAAGCGGGTCGCCCTGATTGCCGGAATAAAAACTGTCTATAACTTCTTCATCTTCGTTTAGCAATACAAATTTTGTGGTTGTGCTGCCGGCATCTATGCCCAAATATGCTTTGATAACTGAGTCTTTTTGGGGTTGCGGATAGTTGCCGTGAAAAAGAGGATGCCTGCTTATAAACTCATTTTTTTCATTTTCATCTTTGAAAAACGGTGGCATTTCTTCTTCATCTTTGTTTTCTTTTCCCGCAGAAAAATGTTCAAGGGCATAAAGACTTTTTTCTTTGTTATATTCGTTTTTTTTGTCTTTATACATGGTGCCTACAGAAAGCGCTGCACCCCAGGCTACCAAGACCTCGGAATGTTTTGGCACCAAAACTTGTGAGTTCAATATTCCCAAACGTTTTTGGAATACCCCAACAAGCGATGGATTAAAAGTTAAGGGACCGCCTTCAAAAAGCACAGGAGGTTTAATTTCCATTCCTTGAGCAAGCCCGCCAATGGTTTGTTTTGCAATTGCATGAAAGCTTGAAAGGGCAATGTCTTCTTTGGAAACTCCCTGGTTCAAAAGGGGTTGTATATCGGTTTTTGCAAAAACTCCGCACCTGCCGGAAATTTCATATACCTTTTCGCCTCTTGAGGCATAACCTTCGAATTCTTCTGTTTTTATTCTCAGCAGTTCTGCAACTTGGTCTATAAAAGCTCCGGTTCCGCCTGCACACACTCCGTTCATTCGCATGTCGCCGGCAAGAAGTTTCCCTGTTGTTTTGTCTTTTTCAAAAAATATAACCTTTGCATCTTGCCCACCAAGCTCTATTGCAACACGAGTTTCCGGATACATTTCGCGCACGGCCAATGCGTTTGCAACAACCTCTTGAACAAAGAATGCTTTTGTTTTTTCTGCAAAGGGCAGCCCGCCAGAGCCGCAAAAGGAGACTATAAGAGTTTTGTTTTCAAATAACCTATGAGCTTCGCTTAGTAGCTCCCTAACGGTTTTTGCCTGCATAGCGTTGTGCCTTTCATAGCGGCTATGCAAAAGTTCCTTGGTTTCCGGGTCAACAACAGCAATTTTAACTGTGGTGGAACCTACATCGACACCAACCCACAGATCCTTATAAGACATACTTTCCCCAAAATAGCATGGATGTAATGTAGAAAATGCCAATTACTACCTTACTCCCATGCCCTCCCTAATACGAAAAGCTTGTGAAGTGCTTGAAAAACATGGCGAACTTGTTCGCATAAAAGAACCTGTATCGCCGAATTTGGCTATGGCCGATATTGCGCTAAAAGCTTTTGCAGAGGGCGGGCCGGCTGTTTTTTTTGAAAAGGTTGAAGGAAGCCGCTTTCCTGCGGTGTGCAATCTGTTTGGGAGCGAAAGAAGAGCGGAGTTGCTGCTGAAAGGTCGCTTGAATTTTGATTTGAAAAATGCAAACCGGCTTTTCCACTCTTTGCCACAACGTTCCCTAACCAAACCCGTTATGCAGCAAGAAATTTCGCTTTCCGATTTACCGCAAATAAAATGCTGGCCTAGAGATGGCGGCGCTTTTTTGACATTACCTCAAGTTCTAACCATAAAACCCGGTAAAAAATCTTGGCTGCATTCAAATGTAGGAATGTACAGGGTGCAAATCAGTGGCGGCGATTATGCGCAAAACGAGTGCGGGCTGCATTACCAAATTCATAGAGGTATTGGGATTCACCACCAAGAGGCTTTGGAGAGAGGCGAAAAATTAAAGGTGAGCATTTTTGTGGGCGGACCGCCCGGGAACACACTTGCCGCTGTTATGCCGCTCCCAAACGGAGTTTCGGAACTCAGTTTTGCCGGAATGTTTTCAAAAAGAGCGTTTCGTTATACTTGGTACAAGGACTGGCTTGTTTCCACGGATGCTGATTTTTGCATTTTGGGTGAGGTGCAAAGTAATTTAAAGCCCGAGGGGCCTTTTGGCGACCATCTAGGTTATTATTCTGAGCAGCATCCTTTTCCTTATTTAAAAGTGCACAAGGTTTTTGCAAGAAAAGACGCCGTGTTTCCTTTTACCGTAGTTGGCCGCCCCCCGCAAGAAGACACGATTTTTGGAAATTTGATTCACAAAATAACTGCACCTTTCATTTCCAAAGTGCTTCCGGGTGTGCACGAGGTCAATGCGGTGGATGCAGCTGGAGTTCATCCTTTGTTGCTTGCTTTGGGCAGCGAGCGCTACTTACCCTACGAAAAAAGGGAGCCGCTTGAGCTTTTAACGCAAAGCAATGCAATTTTGGGTTTTGGGCAGTTGTCGCTTGCAAAATATTTGTTCATTGCCGCAAAAGAAGATAACCCAAACTTATCAGTAAATAATATACCGGAATTTTTCGAACATATTTTGTGCAGAATAAATTTGGAGAGAGACATTCAAATTCACAAAAGCACAAGCATAGATACGCTGGATTATACGGGCACAAGTTTGAATCGCGGTTCAAAAGCAGTATTTGCAGCAGCAGGCGAACCATGCCGTGAATTAGGCAGTGCATCACCCATAAGGGGCGTTTTGGTTGTTGTAGGGGCAGACCTACGTGCCTGCCCTAACAACAATCAAAACACAGAAAAATTCCCCCTAGTAATTTTATGCGATGATGCGGAATTTACAAAGAAAAACCTCAACAATTTGCTTTGGGTAACATTTACGCGTTCAAACCCTGCAACGGATATTTCTTTTAGCAATAACCAAGTGATTATAGACGCACGAAAAAAACCGCATCATGCGGAGGAACTACAAATGCCTCAACGCGTGGGCACTCACAGCTATGGCTGCGTAACGCAACCAGTGAACATTTGCAACTAGGCATATTGCCAAATGCCGATTATGCGGGGGTTAAATTCAATTTTTGAGGTTGGCCGCATATGTTGACTGTGAGATACTATTATAATATTTCATAAAATCAGCTGGATTCATTATTGAGCTTTCTTTTGGGTAATGCTTAGAGTTCCCAGTAATTAAAATCACCTCTGCCACTTTATGCAAATCGTAAAACATTCTATCTGATTCGTCTATCATTTTATTTTTACTGGGTATAGCAACTTCCATGCAAATTCCCTTTTGCTCAATTAGCAGCAAAATCCACTCCATATACTGCTGTTTTATCTTTAATCTTGGATATTTCAAAACTCGTGTATATTCCTCAAGTATTTTAGTGGTATAGTATGGAATAAAAACATCATCTTCTACTAAATCTAATATACGTGCGGAAGCACCTTTGTCGCACATCAAAGACGATACTAATATGTTAGTATCTAAAACAATCTTAATAAGGCAAGGTGATTTATTTTGTTTTTCTGGCATCCGCTATCAACTCATTTATTTGCTTGAGTGTCATTTTGGAGTTACCGTTACGCTTAGATTCAGCACGGACTTCTGAAATAGCCTTCTTAAATTCAATTTGCATGAGCATATTGCTCAGCATTTCAAAATCCTTATCATCTGTTTTTATCAAAAAAGCAGAGGGTTTACCTCTATGAGTTAAAACCACCCCTCTCTTTCTTGAAAGCGAAGAAAGAACCGTTTGCGGGGACTTGGAAAACTCCTGAACTGATAAATACTGCATAAATACCTCTTTACAAGAAAATACAAAATTATTCTGCTAAATACCCTTCTTCCGACTGCTCAAGAATGCCTCGACTGGTAGCTCACCATCACAAATGCCTCAACGCCTCAGCGATTAGTTTGCCTGAATCTGCGTTTTTGCCTAGAATTTCTGCGGCTTTTTCCACCGCTTTTTTTGCGCCCGGGTCTCTCACGCCAAGGGTGTGCAAAGCGAGTATTGCCTCTTGTTCAGCGAGTGGCAAAAGTATGGGAGAATCTTTGCCTGCAATTGCAGAAATAGAAAGTGCCTTGTCTTTTAACGCAAGAACCAACATCTCAGATGTTTTTTTGCCAATACCCTTTATCTTTGAAAGACCAGCGGTATTTTCCGTTGCAATCAAAGAAAGAAAATCGCTCGGCGAAGTAGAACTCAAAATTCTCTGAGCCATCTTTGGCCCAATACCGGTGACATCTATCATGTTCAAAAAAAGTTCTTTTTCTTGAAGGTCTAAAAAACCGTAAAGAGTTAGGGAGTCTTCTCGTACCACCAAATGAGTTAACAAAACAACTTCCGCGCCTTCATCCGGAAGCACCTCACCCGTGCGTGCGCTAACATTAACGCCGTAACCAACTCCTCCGCACTCAATCACAGCGAGAAGCGGAGTTTTGTGAACCAAAATCCCTCTTAACCTCTCTATCATTTCCATTCCCAAGAAGTGCCGTCTTTGCTGTCTTTAACAACAGCACCCAAGCTCAGCAAAGCGTCTCGCAAACGATCACTCTCTGCAAAGTTTTTGGCTGCACGAGCTGTGTTTCGTTCTTTTATCAATTCTTCTACTTTTGCAAGCTCTTCTGCAGAGCGTTTTTTTTCAGGTGCCCTGAGCAAATCAAGCCCAAGAACGCTATCAAATTCTTTTATAAGAGCAGCTTTCTCATTGTTTGCCAACGAAGTATCCACAAACATTAAATTCAAAACACCTATGGCCGCAGAAGAATTTAAATCATCTCCTATGCAATTGCTGAATTTAGAACTCCACATACGAGCATCAACGCTTTGCACTTCACCCTCTAAACCAATAAAAGGCTCGGTTTTTTTTCGCAAAGCATTCAATGATATTTGCGCATTTTCCATAGCCTCCCAACTGAAATTTAAATAATTGCGATAGTGGCTTGTTAAAGAAAAAAGTCTATAGGCAATGGGGTCAAATCTCCTTTCCATTAAAGCACCAAGAGTCAAAAACTCACCGCTGCTTTTGCTCATTTTCTCGGAACTGCTCTCCCTCAAAAATTCGCCATGCAACCAAAATCTTGAAAATTGCTTTCCAGTTGAACACTCGCTTTGAGCTATTTCATTTGTATGATGAACGCGAATATGGTCTGTGCCGCCGCAATGAATATCCAGCGTCTCACCAAGGAGCGCCATAGCCATTGCAGAACATTCTATATGCCAACCCGGGAAGCCAACTCCCCAAGGGCTTTCCCATTCCATTGCTCTTTTTTTATCTTTCGGGCTGAATTTCCACAGAGCAAAATCCGTTGCAAATTTCTTTTCGCCCAAATCTATGCGCGCTCCGCTTTTCAAGCCAATAATATCCAAACGGGCAAAATCCGCATATCTTGGAAACTTCATTGAATCAAAATAAATTCCATCGCTTGTGCGATAAGTAAAGCCTTTCTCTTCCAGTTTTTTTATCAGATTTATTTGCTCTTTTATATAGTCTGTTGCTTTGCACCAAACAGTAGGCGGCAACACGTTTAAGAGTTTCAAATCATCTTTAAATTTCTCTGTGTAATATTCCGCTATTTCCCAAACGCTTTTGCCGGTGCGCTCTGCGCCCACTTCCATTTTGTCTTCACCGTCATTCTCATCGCTGGTCAAGTGCCCCACATCTGTGATGTTCACAACATGGCGAACTTTAAAACCAAAATACTCAAGGCTTCTGCGAAGCAAATCTTCAAACAGATAAGTGCGCAGGTTGCCTATATGAGCGTAATGATAAACGGTTGGCCCGCAAGCATACATTCTGACTTCGGGAACGTCTGGCGGCAAAGTGAAAAGTTCTTTTGCACGAATTGCCGTATTATAAAGATGAAGAGCGTTTTTATTCACAATGAAAATCCTTTATCCATCAATTCTTTAACAGTTTTAACAGAAACAGTTTTAGCTTTTGATAAAGCTTGTTCTTCCATCAATTCTGTAATGGGGGTGATTTTAGATTCCAATGAAACTTGCTCTTCTGCCCAATGTGCGTCTGCGCTTGGTGTGCTTACGGTACTCGGTGCGCTTATGGTACTTGGTGTGCTTACTGCACTTGGTACGCTCACGGCACTAGGTATGCTCACGGTGCTTGGCGTGCTTATAGTGCTTGGTTCGTCTATAGTACTCGGTGCACTTACGGCATTTGCTGGTGATTTATCCACAAAGCCTGAAGCCATGACTATTACCTTTGTTTTTCCCTTATACTCTTCCCCCTCACCATGACCTATTTTCAAAAACGGAAATGTGCCTTCAGGAGGATTATTCGTAACGCAGCGATAATAACCATCCACTTTTGTAAAATTAAAAAGTTTTTGAATTTCACTGACAACTTCATAATGAGCTACCGCAGAATACCCGCGTTCGTAGAATTGATATATCATTAACCTTGTAGCAATCTTATTGGAATGGTCTATGAGCAATTTATCGCTTAATGCTTTTGCAAGCTCTTTTTTTACATCTTCCACATTATTGGCAGATGCCTCAACCGTTGTGATAATGGCATCGCCGCTTGCTTTGAGCGTTGAGCATACATCTGCAAAATCTATGTTTCGCTTTGTATACTTTGTCACAGTATCCATTATGGATTGCAACACTATTTGAAAGCGGGAATCTATCAATTCATCAGCCTGATCCATGGAAGCATTTTCCTGATCTAAAACCTCCGGTATGTTTATCTGGTCTAAAATAATTAGAGCATCCACATATTTTTTTAATTCTTCCACGCCCTTCATTGCAATTTCGCGTCTATCAAATTCTATTCCGGAAGGCATTGTAGCAACGCCTACGGTCAGTGCATTCTTTTTTGTGCTTTGAACTTCTTTTGCGGCCTTTGCAACAATAGGAGCAACTCCTGTGCCGGTGCCTCCACCCATACCTGTTACAACCAGCACTAGATCCATGCCCTTAAAACGTCTTTCAAATTCATCGTAATATTTTTTGCCCAAGTCTTTTGCTACTTCCAAATCTCCGCCTGCACCCAAATAATAAGAGTCTCCCATGCTGAGTGGAATATTGTTTGTAAAGCCATTTTTCTCAAGTTCTCTTATGGAGCCGCCATCTGAATTAATGCCCAAAAATTCCACCATTTCGTCAGTTGCATTTTGCGCTTTCAAGCTCATCAAAACATTCACACCACAGGTTCCAACTCCGGCAAAGCACACGGATATGGGTTTTCCAAAAGTTTCGCCTGCACTCTCTATTAAAGGCTCGCGTTCCTTGCTAATCGTTTCTATTCGGATTAAAGGCTCATACGACAGTTCGCCCATGTTGTTCGAAACATCGTCTGCAAGCCCTTCTTTGCGAAGTATGTTTTGCATAATCTTATTTGCATCAATGGCCATCTAAAACCTCCGTGTTGAGGTAATATAGTAATTAAGATTAACTCAATGCTTGGGTATAGGGTATAGGGTATGAGGTATGGGGGAAATCCCCCTCGCTCCAACCGCTCCGCGTTTTACGCTACCCCCAATGCGGGGACACCCCGCAACGCCCCGATTTTGGACAACGTTGTGGATGTTTTTTTGCCTACCAATCCGTTCTACACATCACTGTTCCTGCACTTACCGTGAGAGTTGCTGTAACAGGTTTGTTGCCTAAACCCCAATTTTCTACCCAACCATCGTTGCCATATCTTAGTGCATCGCCACTTTTTAAAACCCCGTTAAATGTAACGGTTTTAGATACATTATCGTTGCCATAACATAGTATTTGACTACCGGTACAAGAAGAAGCCACTGTTACAGTATGAGTACCAGCAGTAAAAGTTGTTTCAGAACCGCTACATACAGCCGTTCCTCCACCACCCGCATTCACCGTAACCCTAGCCACCTCGGAAGATACAGACTGTGCACCGGTGGCTCTGACTCTACAATAGTAACAATGAGTCATTCCTGACGTTAGATTGTTTGGAATTGTATAGCTAGGACCTGTGCCCACAGAGAGATTCGTTTGGCTTGTATTATTACAACCTGCGGTTGTGGTATTATACCACTCATAATTAACCGTACCGCTTCCGGTTACTTCTGCGGCACAAGTTAAAGTAACAGTGTTGCCTGCTGTGACAGTTGTGTTTTCGGCCGGTTGCTCAGTGATTGTGATAACAGGTGCCGCACCTACCGTCAATGTGCCGCTGCAACTTGCCGTTTTGTTGCTGCCACCACAGTTTGCTGTTGCTGTGATACTGCTATAGGTGTTTTGCACTGGGCTAGTCCAATTTGGTGTACCACTGCCCATATTACTGCTCCAAGTAACGCCGGAGGTGACATTGGTATTGCCGCATTGTACGGTTGGCGGAGTTATGGGGATGTTTGCTGTCCCTGCTGAAGGCACATTTCCACAAGTAAGCTGCTGACACGGTACATGATTCGCACATCTGAATACAACGTTATTGCTAGTGCCTAATCGGTTAGCGCTGCCTCCGCGCACTCGAACCACAACATTACCATTTGCATTGCATACGTTAGTCCAGCTGGTATTAGTGCCACTAGGAATGCCTAGATCAGTATTATCGCCATTGCTGCACCCCGATGTTTGAATTCGTATTTCACTGCCTCCCTGATTACGAATTTGAAAATTGCCTTGACAATTATACGTGAAACAGGAATTTTCAGGGATGCTAGTGTTAAACTGGCTGCTCCTGTTATCATTGGTGCTTGGGCAAGCATCAGCTGGGTTCATATTTACAGGGTTAAGGCAAACTAAACCCTGGCAAGGGGTGTGGTTATTGCAAGCTATTTGCATAGCACCGCTACCCTCAAGAACTTTAATAAAAACATCACCGCTGGGGGCACAAATATTTTCAACCTGAGAGTCGGCGCCAATGCTCACTTCTTGATTACAATTGAAACCTATTGCACTTTTTACGCTCACTTTTTTGGCACCGGCCCAAGAACCAATGCGAAGAGAACCTTGGCAGTTGTATTTGTAGCAGCTACCAACAGAAACATTAGGTTCTACCCAATTGGTTCTATGATTTTCATAACCATTATCAGAATTGCACTGGTTAGGGGTACCTACTAAAAGAGCAGAATTACTGTCACTGCATTCATCACTGCTATCACCACCGCAATCGGGAGAACCGGCAGTTCTCGTGCCGGCTGACCAGTAAAGGTGCGTTGCAGCACGATACACATAATATCCGCCGTCTATAGGGAGTGGCAACGTATTAAGACCGCCCCAAGCACCACCACCAGCCTTACAAATCCCATTTATACAAATGTTGCCTCCATCTTCTGTACTAAAACCGAAAGAGTTATTTTCCTCCGTTAGATTTTTATAAAACACACATTCGTTTTGATTTGGCCAACGGTTCGATATATTCGTTGTTGCACTAGCGCAATTGGGAGGAGGATTGCAGCCTTCACCGCCATTGCCTCCATTACCATTACCATCGCAATCAGGAACACCGCCGGTTACCACAAAGTTTTGATTTACCCAGCCAGGTGGAGCATAAATGTAATAACCGCCATCAACTTTTGGTATACTTGCAAGAGCCTCGCTACAAGGCAATAAGTCTTGATTTTGCCAATCTTGCCCTTCTCCGCCACATCTACCTCTAGAAGAATTAGTAGACTTGCCCGGCAATACCTGCCCATTAACAAGCAAGGGGTTATTGCTACCTCCCTGATGGTTTCCCATATTCTCAATGGATGTTGCAAATATGCAACGTTCCGGATGGTTAGTATCATCCCAACCTATAATATTAAAGTTTTGATTTTTTATTACATCGCCATAAGAAATACCCTTACAAAAATTAGGGCTATAACTACATGAACCAAGACTCAGCACGCCCTTACCTGAACATGTTGCTGAGTAATTAGTGCCTCCGCAATTAGCCGAAACAGTTACGCTTCTTTCAGTTTCAACTGTAGAAAGTGAGGCATTCGCAGTTATTATGTAATCAGTAGAGGCGCCCAGAGTAGAATTTGCATTTGAATGGTTTCTGCTCCAAGACGAAGTTAAACCGGTAAAAGTACTGGTTGCTGTAGGAAGGCCGCAAGTTACCGTGCTTCCATTAGTCACCGTCACATCAACTGAGGGAATTTCACCCGTATAGTAATTTCCAACCCTGCCCCACTCACAAGTTATAACCGGATCCTTTTGGTCAACTACATTAAAAGAACCTGAGCACTCTGCTTCCTCAACGTTTGCACTTAAATCATCGCAAGTTGCCGCTATGCTAACTTTATAACCAGTGCCTACTACAGGATTCCAAGGTGATGTCAAAGTCTGATTTACTGCAGTTCCACTTGCTGTAGTTCCGGTTACTTTGTAAGAGTACTTTGGATTTACACAACGATTCATATTGTTATTTATAACGGTAGCACCCGGAATCATGAGTTTAGCTTCCACTTCTTCGGCAGATAAAAGCCCTGCCCCAGCGAGAATTTCACTTCCGTTTATTACCGCACAGCTAATGCTTGGAGGCACATAATTGGATAAAGTTAAGAATCTGGTGTTTCTGTTGCCAAAGTTAGTCACAGCAAGCGTGCCTTCTCTTCCGGTCATGTTAAAATTGGCAGATAAATCAGCACCTTCGCTAACCAAAGTATTAGAACTTATCCCAACACCATAGGTTACACCCGCATAAAGGGTTACTGAACAATTATTAGAAGAACAAGTAGCATCAGGCAGAAAATTGCCTTCCACACAATCATTGTTTAAATTCAAGCAAACTGGGGTGCCCGGTCTAAATACTAATGTTAAATTATTCGGATTAGTTACAATAAGCGTATAATTCTTGCGTTTTATATCCGCCTGAATACGCACATCTTGGTCGTTAGCTATTTGTATTGGAGTTGTGGGATTGCTCGGCAAAAATTCGCACTCACTATCTGCCCCCAATGAGAGACCCGGCGCGGCACGCAAACTCACATCGTATTGATTTGCTGCAGAACAAGAATATCTGTATACATTATCTTCAAGCTTACAAACCGCAGTAGAATGTATTTGAAACGGACCCCACGCAACAGCAGCTGCATTCCTGGCAGGATTTGCACCCAAACCAATACCGGGGCAATCCGGTCTGCTGCTGACATTATTATCGGTATTATTTCTCTCCCTTGTTATGGTTGCAATTATGTTACCCTCACGATTAACCGTGAAAACCTGATCTTGGCCCGGCATACACGAACCAAGATTTTCAAGCGAGAAGTTGACAGAACTCGCCGTAGCAGTTTCACTTACGCAAACCTTAAAAGAATATGGCTGCGTATTGCTCACAGAAATACCTGTCAAGTTAGGAGCGGTATTATTATTGACAGTCCAACCATCTGCCAATTCACTTTTTATACTAACATTGCAAACTAAATTGGGGTCCTTACCCGGATCATACTTTAAACCTACAGTTGCGCACCTAACTGCGCCTTCCATTGGCGTATCATCGCTTATGTTTGCGCTTGAACCGGCAAAACCAATTCTTGCAGAACCAAGCTCACCACCAATACGAACAAAAAACGTGTCTATGAGAGCACTCGGCGTTGCCGCTCTTCTGAATTCACACGCATAATCACCTTCTGTAAGCGGCGAAGTCCATGTTGCATCGTAACCGCTTGATAAATTCTTGCAGCTCGTTGTGCCTCTATTGGCACGCCAATCACCGGTCCGAGCAGGCTCAACCAAACCATTCAAAAATAAAACGCTATAATATGGATTTAATCCTGTTGCCATATCAGCGTCTTTGGGCAGGTATACTATGCGCGGCATAACCAAAACGGCCGGCTTTAAATTATTTGCCGGATTTAATTTTTCTAATTCGGTAGCATCCAAGTGCCCTATATGGCGGCTTTCAAGGGTAACCTTTAACCTTGGAGCAAGAGCAGTATAGCGATGATCTATTTTTGTGACATCTTGTGTTTCACCATCATCTTCTGCAAGTTTTTTGCCGGCCTCTGTAAGCTCCAAAATTCCTGCGGTAACCAAAGAGAGATAAAGCTCTAAGTTGAACTCTATTTTAACACCACCTTGAAATTTATTTGCACTCCTTCCATTTGCCATAAACAGCGAACCGTCAAATTGCGCATTATTTATTTCGCTTAGGTCTCGCTCGCTGAAAATGAAAAGCTTGGGGCGGTGCCCGCTCGGGAATTTGAGCTGCCCTTGTGCACTATTAGCAGCAGGGCCATTTACAGTCACTCCACCATGAGTCACAGGGCGACTATTATCTAAAAAATAAGCCATTACATAAGCATCCTCGCCTGTTTTGGAATTTATGCCTGTTCTTGGAAATGTAAATCCGGTGCCGCCTATAAAAATGAAAAAATAGTTTCCGGTTAAAGTAAAATCACCAAAATTTCTATCTTGATTATTGTTTATTATAATGGGAAAATAACCGCTGTATAAATCATTTTCCGATAAATTTGCATAACAAGTATTTAAATCATTTATAAAACCGGCTGCATTATTACCTACAGCGTTGCTGCCCCAATTTATTATTTTATTTTCCAAACCTGTTATGCCTGCGCACTTTGCAGGCATATCTATGGCACGCTTTATCCATTCCTCAACATTCATGGCTTTTATCGGGTCTTCTATTTTTCCACCACCATCTTCTAAACGCCACCCCACTTCGTTGTATAAATTGCTTGCGGTATCAATTGTGTTGGGTATAGTCTCGGGAATGCTTGGAGCATTAAGCCCTCTAGAGCGAAAGGTTCTGCCGGTGGTTCCTCTACGGTAAAGATTGTAACCGCCGTTTTCGCCGGCACTTGTCACTCCGGCTACATAAAGAGAACGACCCGCAGTATTGTTCAGAATCACGCTGTTATTTTGGTCATTGACTGTAATGTTTCCTCCGGGTATCCAGCTTGTTCCGGCTACAGTGAAATTGCGGCTATCGGAAAAACTGATTGAAGCGGAATTTTCCATCATTGAAAAATCGCTGCCAATAGAAATGGCTGCTGTTTGCCCTATTGTCAAAGCGCCGGTTCTCATAGTGAGATTTTTGTTAACAGTAAGATTTTGCCCAAGGGTTTTATTGGATCCATTATTTATGTACAAATCTTGTTCAAATGTGCCGGTTGTTCCGCTTGTAAGCTCTAAACTGCCAACATATGCATTTCCGCAAACTCTTAAGCTGCCTTCCGGTTTTAAATTGCCAACAATGTATAAAGCTCCTGAATTTTTCTCGCTGCAAGTTGCTGCTGTGCCGCCCTGGAATGTAGCGTCTCCGGCCACTATCAGATGCTCCGTAATGCTGGGCATATTACCGCCGACACTTTGATTGATTATTGCGCTATTAAATTCGGTTCCATCTGTTAAATCACCTGCTACACCAAAAAAAGCTTGATCAAAACCACTGGTTGAGAGTTTGGTTGGAATGGACACGCGGAAAAGACCGTCCACACCGAAAACCGCTACTTGATTGCTTTTGGAATTATCTCTAGCCGTGCCAACGCTTACGAATTTCATTTTAAATGGTTTGCTGCTTACATCTGCGCCAACCAAATAAACACTATAATTTTGGCTTTTACTGCCACCAACAGAACCAAGCAAATTATTATCCACCAATATGGGCCTTGGTTGCCCGCCACTTGCGTTTGCCGGACTCAAATAATCAGATAGCAAAACACCTGCATCGGGTGCTTTGTTTGTTAGCCAAGCCTGAACGGCTTCCAAGCCGCTATTCGCCGCTGCTTCCGATTCGCTCATTTTCAAACGAGCACCGCTTGAAACATTTTCCGAACTAATTATGCGGAAAACAATTATACTGGCAGTGGTCGCTGCAAGCATGAACATTAGAACGGCAATTAGAGAGATACCACTTTTTAGGGTATGGGGTATAGGGTATAGGGTATGGGGTTGTTTCATATGGCCTCCTTTATTTTATGACTGCCGACATGCTTATCGACTGTTCAGAGTTTTTGAACTTCCATTCAACAATTACATCAAGATTCTTTGCATAATCATATTCTAAATTTGAAACATCCGGGTCTTCTCTTGTCAATCCGGTTTGGTCAGCGCTTGCTTTACCCTCACGAATTCCTACTCTTACGTTATAATCAACTGTGGTTTTTCCAACCGCCCCTTCAAATGTTCTCGATTTTTTAAAGTCCAACGGCGAATCTGCTGCTGTTATTTTTACCGAACTAAGCCCAACTCGTTTCAAACTATCTATAACTTCTGTTGCCACTGCTTGTGCACCATCACGCGCTCTAATGCGTAGCACTGCTTCTCTATTCCCTTTTTGCAATTGAGCCAAACCAACAGCTAAAAATCCAAGAACAACAGCAGCCAGCATAACCTCAATGAGGCCGAAGCCGTTGCGGAATTTTAGGGTATGGGGTATGGGGTATGGGGTATGGGGGGTGCTGACTACATGGTTTTTTAGGTGAGTTTTATTGATAGAGATTTGCGTAGTGCCATCAGCAGTTTGCCTACAACATTCAATTGTTTTTGCAGTTTGTTCATTTGTTCTTCGGTTAAGTATCCTATTCTTTTCGATAGCAACAAATGAGTCTCTGTTTCTGTTAAAGAGCCGGCTGCAATAGATAAGAAGTTTAGATACTCTGCTCTGTTTTTGCGGCCATAGCCCTCTGCTATGTTTGCAGGAATGGAAACTGCTGCTCTCCGAATTTGAGAAACTATTCCATAAAGCTCCTCTTTTGGAAAATTCTTGGTTTGAGCATAAGTCATCTCCGCAAGGTTCATTGCCTCTTGCCAAACAATTAATTCCTGATAATTCTGTATTTTCTCCATAAAGCGGTAATCTAGAATATTCCCTATACCCTATACCCCATACCCTATACCCTAATATCCTCATATCCCCCCCTACGTTGTGCTTGCTGCGACAATGCCATTGTTTTGAACCGGAATAACAGTTTTTGTTTTTACAATCTCATCTCTAATTTTTACACCAAATTCTAATTCAAAGGCTTTTACTTCGGCCTTGCCGGTGACGGTGGAACTTGTAATTCCCGGATTATAGGTGTAGGCATCGTTGCCAATAGCAAAATGATAGACTTCATCTATTTTGCGATATACTTTGAAGTTTGCAAATGAAAGCTCGCCGCCGCTGGCAAAAGCGCTGTAAAAGGCAAATGTAAAGGAAATGCAGGCTGTGACTTCCAAATCGGAGGCGTAGCTTTCTTTTGGAACGGAAAATTCCTGATAGCGGTTAGGCGGAACGGGATTGCTGGCACTAGAAATTACTGGAGACGGGAACACGGCAAAGTCCGGAACGCCGGCAATTTTAGTATCGTTGATGCCGGTGCGTAAGCCAATGGCAATATGGTCTTCTCCGGGTTGGAATGTGCACATATAGCATTTTTCATTTGGGTCTGCCGGAATCGGATGAGACATGTTGAATTCAATGGCATAAACTTCGCCGGGGATAAGGGAAATTTCCTTGCATGCTCCTGTACCGGGTTCAGCTAAAAATACCTGCGAATAGTTTGACGAGTTGGTTCCATTTTTTGTAAAGCCTCTCAAAGTTACGGAAGTGTTATTAGGATTGGGGTCTACATTTAAAGGCAAAATTTTGCCGCCGGCAGCGCGCGGAACAAAGGAAAATGGTGCAAAGTTAGGGTCGGTTGTTGTTGGAAATAAAAACGCCGGTTTGCTTGCAGCGTTAACGGAAGCTGCGAGACCGCCATCTTGTCTGATGCCCGGTATGCTTGGGTTTAGGGAAAAAAATTCCACATTGGTAGCCATAATTGTTGGCAACGACCATTCATCGGGACATTCGTCATTTGCTGCAGTGTCGGGAGACAAAGTTCTGCAAAGTCTTTCTAGTTCTTGGTCTGCATTAACCCTGTAATTAATTTCGCGTACAGCCAAGAGTTCGCCATTTGGTGAGTAATCTATGGTGTTAAAGAAAATTTCATCATATTCACCGTCTCCGGATCTTATTAAATGAAAGGATGAGTTATCACCGGCGCTAGGATTACGGTAAACATTTTCATCTACAATGAACTCAGCTAGGTTTTCTTTTTTCCATACTTTTGCGCCCATGCGTCCTAAATCTTCTTTTAGAATAGCTACGGTTGCGTTTGCTGTTTCAGTTGCTTTAATCATGCTTTGGCTACGCACCCTCATACCCGTAGAATCAGAAAAAACCTTACCGGCCACAACAATAATGAACCCCATTATAGCCATGTAGACGAGGAGCTCAATTAAGGTGAAGCCACTATAGGATGCAGATTTACTCCCCAGAGATAACGTTTTGCAATGCTCCTTATTCATAGCTCCTCCCAATCTTTGCCGGTTCCTTTTCTTATGTATGGCTTGAAGGAGTTCTCGGTTATTTTTTTCACTGCACCGCCGCAATAGCCGCGTGCGCCGCAGGCAACAAAGTAACCCTGCCCGGATATGCCGGAAAGACCAATGCGCAGCTCGGATTGCACGGAATTTGCAAATGGGTTTGTTAAATCTTCTACAGGAGCAATGTTAAAGCCTGCATAACCGGAGCCTAAAGCTTCGCGAGCTACTACAGTGGTGCCCACGGTGGATCTTATTTCATTCCCAACGATGGATATGGTGGTTGTTTCGTTTCGTCTCTTTGCATCTACAAGCGCGCGTTCTGTGAAACTTCTGATTGTTTGTGCCGTTTCTTTTGCGCGGTTTGTGAAAATAAGATCTGTAAGACTAGCGTAGGCCAATACGGCCAAAATACCAATTATCACCACTACAGTGAGAACTTCAATTAGTGTAAACCCTCCATTCCCAGGCATAACTGCTGGGGCGGCAGTTTTTAACTGCCTTTATTTGCGAAATATGCTTCGTTTAGAAACTTAAACCACTCCTTATGAATCTTTACCATGCCCTCAAAACCCGTATCGCTTTCGCTGAAAATAAAGTCTGCATAATGTTTCAGCGTTACGTTGATGTTTTTGTGACCTAGCAGCTTTGAAACCCGCACAATATCGTAGCCGGCACTTAAAGCTTGACTGGCGAAGGTATGCCTGAATCTGTGGCAGTGAATGTTTTCTATTCCCGTTTGCACAGTGCATTTTCTGAACAGTTTTTGGCACTTCATATTGAATTTCCTGCTCTGCTTCTCGAAAATATACCCTCGCTTGTAGATCTCAAGCATTGTTTTGTTAATGGGTATTTTTCTTGCTCTGTGCTGGGTTTTTGCATCAATAACCCCGGAAATCTTTTGCGGAAACACAAAGAGCAATTTCGCTTTTATGTCCCACCATTCCTTACACATCAGGTTCACAGCCTTACTTTCCATACCGGTCAAAAGCATGAGCAAAATCATGTCATGGAAATAAGGTTTCTTTTCAAGCCATTTGAGAATTTTCTTGCATTCTGCGATAGAAAATGAAGTGACAAGACGTGTATTTTCGCTTGTTTCGGACACATTTATCCCTTCGAATGCAAAATTTTGCGGCATTCCTAAAAATTTGTCAGCAAATTTTATGATTGCCCTGATTCTCAAAAGCTCCTTATTAACGGTAGAGGCAGACCTTTTACCTCTCCATTCGGCGTAACTTCGTGCTTTTTCTCGTGTCAAATCCTCATAATACATGATTTTTTGGCTATTAAACCATGTTTTTATGGTGCAGATTTGCTTTTCAACCTGAGTTTTCCACAAATCCTTGGCTTTAGCTGTGGTCTTGAAGTCTGTCAGATAGTCGGTTAGAATATCGTTCCAGAGCTTCCGTGCCTCATCTAAATGTGAGATTTTAACGAGAAAATCACCAAAAACTAACTTTTTTTCCAAAAAAAACTCCTCCTAATTTACTTTTGCTTCTAAAATTATATATATTTACCATTAGACAACCTTTTGGAGGCGGATCAGTTTTTTGGAGGAAAAGCTGGTCGGTTTTCGTATAGGAGTTTTTTTATGGAAGTAGCATTGAGTGTGTTGAATGAAGAGAATTTGAGAACCTTGGTTATCTTGGTAGCCATTGTTGTTGGGTTTATTTGGCAAAACAGCCAGTTTGACAAGAAAATGGATAAGAGGTTTAATGAATATGACCAGAAGATGGATAAGAGGTTTGATTCGTTTTACCAACAGTTGAAGTACAATGACTTTGCTCATTTGAACTCTGCTATAGAGGCTTTGACATATGTGCTTAAAAAGAATAATTTGATTGATTCTGATGATGCGAAGTTTGTGGAGTCTAAATTGGATAAGTAAGGAGCTTTTATGAAAATTGCCAAAAAATCACCCAGAATTTTCAGAGGTATAACTGCCGCCCCAGCGGGTATCCATAAAAATAGTGGATTTACGCTGATTGAAGTTCTTGCGGTAGTGGTGATAATCGGTATTTTGGCGGCATTGGCTTATGCTGGTCTCACTGACCTTATTTTCACAAATCGCGCAAAAGAAACGGCGCAAACTATTAGGAGTTTTACTGAACGGGCACTTGTAGAAGCGAAAAGGCGGAACGAAGTAGTTATCATATCCATACCCGACGGTGGGAATCAGATAACTGCTACCATAAACGGCACTGTGGTGGCCAGTGAGGCTCTTGGCTCCGGTTACAAAGGGAAGAATGATGCTCCCATTTCATTTGGGGATGAAGATGGGGATGGGGATGGTCCCCCTAAACCTAAACCGTTTTTTGCAAACTCCGTGCAATCCGAACATCGCATTGGTCTTTCCGGCATATCCGGGCAGGGTTACTTTGCTGCCTGCGGCGCACGTGACTATTGTGGTGGCGCAGTGAAAATCACAGAAAATAATTCTTTCAGAGCGTACATAAAAAGAGACGGCAAAGCATGGGAGGAGCTATGAGAATTTTAGGGTATAGGGTATGG
>JAITUM010000239.1 GCA_031286305.1 Candidatus Fibrimonadaceae bacterium
GGAAACGACCGAGATGAGTTTTGGTCTGCATTCCGTGGCTTATTTTTTCTTGACTTTGGCAAATTCTCAAATATTAAATGGTGCGAAGGTCCGAGAGGAGAATACAGAAACGATGAATATGGTGATATGGGCGATAGATTTGTTCAACTTGATGGCAAACCATTAATCAGAATGCGCCAGCAAGCAAAAGTCGTGGAATACGCAAGACATAATTTCGGTATATCTGCCTGGGCTAATACTTCTACTATTAGTCCTTATGTAAACATGGGTATTTTTGTCCCCTATATAGGTTACGACACTGCTACTGTAGACATGGTTGTCCAAACGGCTTTTGCTTTTTCGCCTGTTGAAAAATGGTCAGTTGGCGTAGGTTTAAAAGGCGTTCAAAGATTTTTGCTACCGGAAAATCAAATTAACATCACCTATGAAGGCAATAATCCTTTTGACCCCGATGCATATGAAGATGCTATAAAAGAAGCTACTAAAGAGCTAATAGATGACTTTAGAAACTTTGTCAACTACGGAGACCTTGCTAAGTTCAACAAATATAATTTTGCTATGGATTTTGGTGCTCTTTATCAAATAACTCGTGAAGTGAGACTGGGTGCATCTTTGAGAGATGTGTATTTTAGTGACCTTGCGGGGCAATCAGTAACACCTAACTTATCTTTTGGAGCAATGACAAGCCCAATGATTTTGCAAAGCAATAGTTGGTTTTCACGCAAAGTGAATTTCGCTGTAGATTATGTAGATATTTTAAACGAAAATCTAAGCGATATGCCACTTTCGCATTTGAACTTTGGCGCCGAGCTAGACCAAGTATTTGTGCCCTCCCCAACTAGAGATATGTCGTTTTGGCCAAAAACCTTATTTAGTGTTGTAGGCGGTTTGGTTGGTGGCGGTGTTGGTTATTTTATTGGTAGAAATTACTTAAGATCCTACGAAGTTGGTCCCTTCTTTGTTGGTAGCTTAGCTGGCATAGGCACCGGTTATTTGGTAGGTAGTGATTTTGGTGGTGGCAATGATTTATTGCGTATTTCTACCGGTGCCGGTTTTGAAGGAGGCTACTGGTCTGCAACAGCAGGTTTAAAAATTTCACTCCTAGGAATAAGATACACCACTTATGCCGAGGAAATGGGTAGAAGAACCGGACAAAAAGAAAACAGGTATCATGTAATAGAGTTTGGCAATGCATTTTAACGGATTAAAATGAGTAGCATCTTTGGAAAATTATTTACACTCACTTCTTGGGGAGAATCGCATGGCAAAGCAATTGGTGCTGTTGTTGACGGTTGCCCCGCCGGCTTAGAGATTAGCGAAGAGTATATCCAAAAATTTCTAGACCGCCGCCGCCCAGGTCAAGCCTTGACAACCCAGCGCAAAGAAAGCGACACAGTTCAAATTTTAAGCGGAGTTTTTGAGGGCAAAACAACCGGAACCCCCATATCCTTAATTGTAGAAAACAACGACCAGCGTAGCGCAGACTACGAACAGATAAAAGACTGGTACAGACCTGGTCACGCAGACGAAACCTACGATTCAAAATACGGTTTCAGAGACTACCGAGGTGGCGGCAGAAGTTCCGCCAGAGAAACCATAGCCAGAGTAGCCGCCGGTTCCATAGCCAGAAAATTTTTAAATGAAAAATACGGAACGGAATTTAACGCATGCGTGTCTGCCGTGGGCAACAATGCTTTGGGACATGGGACATGGGACATGGGACATGACAACTCTCAACTCTCAACTCTCAACTCTCAACTAAGAAAAAGTGAGGACAGTATAGGCGGTATTGTTGATTTGACAATAAAAAATCCGCCAAAAAATTTAGGCGAACCTGTTTTTGACCGCACAGAGGCATTGCTTGCAATGGCCATGATGAGCATTCCGGCCACAAAAGGTTTTGAAATAGGCGCTGGTTTCAGTGCTGCTTCAATGTTAGGCAGCGAGCACAACAAACTGGGCGAAAATCATGCCGGCGGAGTTTACGGCGGCATAACAAGCGGCGAGGATATTTACTGCAGAATAGCCTTCAAACCCACCCCCTCAATTTCACAATTGCAAAAAGCAAAAAATAAAAACGGCGAAATCGGCGAAATTTCTATAAAAGGCCGCCACGACCCCTGCGTAGCAATACGCGCTCCAGTAATAGTAGAAAGCATGGCAGCATTAGTTTTGATGGATTTGTGGTTAATGAGGTAAAAATATGAAGTTATCTTTATCAGTAAAATCACAAAAAGAATTTATTGCAAACATAAAGCAAAAAATTCGTCAAGTGCAATACGAAGCTCTAAAGGCAGTTAACACAAGTTTATTGGAATTATACTGGGATATAGGAAAAAACATTGCAGAAAAACAATCAGAAAGCTGGGGAAAATCAATTGTCTCAACATTATCCAAAGAATTGCAGGCGGAATTCCCAGGAATAGAAGGTTTTTCTGTAACTAATTTATGGCTAATGGCCCAATTTTATAATGAATATAACAATGTTGAAAATCTCCAACCACTGGTTGGAGAAATTAGCTGGACTAAACACATTGTAATCTTAAATAAATGCAAAGATAATAAAGAAAGGCAATTTTATATACTAGCAACTAAAAAATTTGGCTGGACAAAAAATGCATTAATTAACCAAATAGGAAATAAAACATACGAGAAATATCTGCTAAACCAAACAAATTATAATGAAACATTGCCAGATAAAATTAAAAAGCAGGCTATTTTAGCTGTAAAAGACAAATTTACATTTGATTTTTTAGAGCTATCAAGAGAGCATTCTGAGAAAGAGTTAGAAAATGAACTGATTAAGAACATTCGTAAATTCTTATTAGAAATGGGAAATGATTTTACATTCATAGGAAATCAATACAACCTAAAAATAGCAAATAAAGAGTATTTTATAGATTTACTGCTTTTCCATAGACAATTGCAATGTTTAGTTGCTGTAGAGTTAAAAATAGGTGAATTTTTACCAGAATATAAAGGTAAAATGGAATTTTATTTATCCGTTCTCAATGATAAAATTAAACTTCCTCATGAAAACGATTCAATAGGAATGATTATTTGCAAAGAAAAAAACAGAACTATTGTAGAATACTCTTTGAAGAATAGTTCTATGCCTATTGGCGTTGCTACATACACAACAACAGCAAAGCTCCCAAAAGAATATAATAAATTGTTGCCAAATACAAAAGAGATTAGTGAAAAATTAAATAGTCTTTTAAACTCTTTGGAAGGATAGGTATGACTGAACAAAACACAGAACAAATAGAAGAAGCCCAGCTGCATGACCTCCAGCCTATTGAAAGTGTAGAGGAGCTCTCTTGCATAATACAAGCTTTGATTTTTGCTTCAACAGAGATTGTAAATCTGAAAAAATTAAAAGAAGTATTAGGAGACTTCTTGGATCAAGCTCAGGTTTCCGGTGCTATTAGGCATGCAAATGAGCAGCTGGCAAAAATAAAATCCCCTTTTGAAATTGTGGAAGTAGCAGGTGGCTATCGCTTTAGGACAAAAAATGTATACTATCCCTATATTCGCAAACTTTTTCCGGACAATAATCCGCGCCGCCTCTCATTTGCCGCTTTAGAAACTCTCGCAATAATCGCTTACAAACAACCCATAACAAAAGCCGGCATTGAAGATATTCGCGGAGTTTCCTGTGATGGCCCCCTAGGCAGCCTTTTGGATAAAAAATTCATAGCTCTAGGGCAACGCGCAGATACCATCGGCAGCCCCTACACATACATAACCACACAAGAATTTCTAAAATACTTTGGCATAAACCGCATTCCGGATGACCTGCCAAGACTAACCGAATTCAGCGATATTTTAAACAGCGATTTTTTGATTCCACAATATCCATTGCAAAAACAGCCGGAACCCACCCCACCGCAAGAAACCGAGCAACTGGAAATACCTTTAGAGGAGGGCTAAAATGACTCCTCTGATGAAACAATACAACCAAATAAAAGCGGCTCATCCGGGCTGCATCCTGTTTTTTAGAATGGGTGATTTTTACGAACTCTTTGATGACGATGCAATTATAGCCTCCAAAGTTTTAAGCATAACGCTCACCAATCGCAACAACGGCGCAGCAAAAGAATCACCGCTTTGCGGATTTCCTCACCACGCCGCGGAGCGATATATTCCAAAAATGCTCTCTGCAGGTTATAGAGTTGCGGTTTGCGAGCAAATGGAAGACCCTAAATTTGCAAAAGGCATTGTTAAAAGGGATGTTGTAGAAATAATTTCTGCCGGAACAAGTTTTTCTGAAAATAATTTGGAGGCAAAACAATCATCTTATATTTGCGCATTTTTATGCAATAAAAATGAAGCCGTGCTTGCCATAGCAGATATCAGCACAGGTTATTTTGCCGTTGGCCAGTCTTCGATTGCAAATGTGGAAAGCGAAATTGAAAGGCGTAGCCCAAAAGAAATTTTGGTGCAAAGCGACACGGAAATTCCCGCGAACATTCAAAACACTCTGCGCAGAAACAAAATCATGCTAACAGAAGCTCCGCAACATCAATTCGAACCCGACTTCTGCCAACAAATCCTAGAAAAACATTTTAATAACCCCATATCCTCTAACCACACCCCGCCCTTCGGGCACCCCTCTCTTACCGCTCAACCCGTTTTTCAAGAGGGGAACTCTCAACTAATCTCCGCTGCCGGTGCGCTTCTTTTTTACCTTTTGGAACAAAAAAAATCCGGGCTTAGCCATATAATAAAAATAGACTCCATTCCCTGGAGCGATTACATGGCTCTGGATCCGGCAACGCAACGCAACCTTGAACTAACTGCCCCGCTTCATCCCGAAGATTCAAACTCTACCCTGCTTTCCGTTATGGATTTCACAAAAACCGCAATGGGCGCACGCTGTTTAAGAGAATGGATTTCGCACCCACTGGTTTCTATTGAGAGTATTTCAAGCAGGCTTTCTTGCGTGGAAGAGCTGGTTCATAACCCAATGCTCTTAGACGAAATAGGCGAATCAATGAAACCAATTCCGGATATGGAACGCGCAATGGGGCGAGTTGGAAGCGGAAGAGCAAACGCTAGAGATGTGCAAAGCCTTGGAAGGTCGCTTTTGCAAGCGGAAAGAATAATTGAATGTTTGCAGAAATTTAAAGAAAAGAAATTCAGCGATATTGCAGAAAAGTTGCAACCTGCAAAGGGTAAGGGGCAAGAAATTTGCGCTGTGTTGAAAGATGAATTACCGCTAACCATAAAAGAGGGAAAATTAATTCGCGAAGGGGCAAGTCCGGAAATTGAAAGTTTTAGAGAAAAAATTAAGAGAAAAAAAGACTGGCTTGCAAATTTAGAAACCCAAGAAAGAGAAAGGCTTGGCATTCCATCTTTAAAAGTGGGTTATAATAAAGTTTTCGGTTACTATATAGAAATAACTTCAACCCACGGAAATAAAAAAGTTCCTAGCGAATACATTCGCAAACAAACGCTTTCTACAGGCGAACGTTATATAACGCCGGAAATGAAAGAGGTGGAATCTTTTATTTTGAATGCGGAAAGCCAGCTTTTTGACAAGGAATACAAAGTGTTTTGCAAACTGCGCGACAGAGTGCATGAGTGGCGTGCCGATTTGCAAATAATAGCTTCTGCCATATCGGATCTTGATTGCCTAAGTTCTTTTGCACTTGCTGCACGCCGCTATGGGTTAACAAAGCCCCATATAAACAGCAGCGACAAAATAAAAATCGCGGGCGGCAGGCATCCTGTTCTTTCTGCGCAACCCGATATTCAATTCATTCCGAACGAAATAGATATTTCAAATAGCGAAACTCGTTTTATGCTGATAACCGGTCCGAATATGGCCGGTAAATCCACATATCTGCGGCAAACTGCTCTAATCACATTGCTCGCTCAAATCGGTTCTTTTGTGCCTGCAGACTTGGCAGAAATAGGCATTGTTGATAAAATTTTCACAAGAGTTGGCGCAAGCGACAGGTTGGCAAGGGGTCTTTCAACGTTTATGCTTGAAATGACCGAGACCGCAAATATTTTGCAAAACGCCACGCCAAAAAGCTTGATTCTCTTAGATGAAATAGGGCGAGGCACAAGCACATTTGATGGCTTGTCAATTGCGTGGGCAATAACCGAATTTTTGCACGACACTCCGGAAAAGGCAGCAAAAACCATTTTTGCAACTCATTACCACGAACTTACAAATTTAATTGAAAATTTGGATAATGCAAAAAACTTTCAAATTGCAGTAAAAGAGAACAATGGTAAACTTTTATTTTTGCGCAAGGTTTTGGAAGGTGCCTGTGATTCCAGCTATGGCATTCACGTGGCAGAAATGGCCGGAGTTCCGGACGACGTTGTTCGCAGGGCAAAGCGAATTTTGCTCCGTTTGGAAAAAGAAAAAATTGACCCAAGCGACAATGCCCACAAAAGGCCAACGCAATTATCTCTCTTTGAACCACCGCCTGTTGACGAAGATACGGAACTTTTGCTAAAGGAATTGAGAGCGGTAAACCTCGACGAAATGACTCCTATTCAGGCCTTGCAATTTTTGAGCAAGATTAAAGGAGAACTTTTGTGATTCTTCTTTCCCTCGATTTGCTGGGAACATTTGCTTTTGCCATAACGGGTGCGGTTAAAGCCGCTAAGCGAGATTTGGATTGGTTCGGTGCCATTGCGCTTGCCATTGCAACCGGAACGTGCGGCGGCATAATGCGAGACGCCTTGCTTGGCAACCATCCGCCCATAGCTTTGCAGCAACCGGTCTACTTTATAGTTTGCATTTTAGCGGCTATTCTCATTATAATTGCTCAAAAAAAAATAATTTCAAAATGGCTTTTTGTTCAAATAGCGGATGCCATCGGTCTTGGGACTTTTGCGGCAATAGGCGCAATTCATGCAGAAAATGCGGGGGCAAATGGGGTTGCCATAGTTAGCCTTGCGGTGCTCACTGCTGTTGGCGGCGGAATGTTAAGGGATGTGTTGGCGGGTGAAATCCCGGAAATTTTAAGAAGCGATTTTTATGCAACGGCTGCTTTAATAGGCGGTTTGTTTTTCTGGATTTTCAGCTTATTCACCAGCGAATTTCACGAAGCAAAAGTTTTTTTAACCATATCCATAACCATAGTTCTACGCCTATACGCAATGTACGCAAAGCTAAGGTTACCTAAGGTTTAAGTATGTTTTATAAGTAGAGACGCAATGCATTGCGTCTCTACATGCTGCCCCCTACCGCACAATTATACGCTTTGCAATGCCCGGACGTTTTTCAATGTATACGCCAGGGACGGTGGGTTTGGTGGTGCCCAAGGGTTCGCCTTTTAACGTGTAGTAGAAGGGGCGGGTTTCAAACCCGCCCGTACGAGAATTGAGAATTGGTGTTGTGGAATTGATATTCACCGTTATGTCCGTGGGCTGCGTTAGCGTGTAGTTGCCGGCGTCTGCACCTGTCAACGCTATGTTTGTTGTCACCGCTTTGCCATTGCCGACCTCTGCGTTTGCAATCGTCCCAACTCCGAGCGTAAAGCTGACTTTGTCCCCTTCTACCACGCCATTAAGGTCGCCGCCGGTTAGGGTGACTGTTGTGTTGCCTTCTTCAAAATCGCGGTTTACTGCGCTAACGTCGGTGATGGTGAGAGTTGCCTTTTCCACAGTCAACGCCACGTTGTCCTGCGTTGCGGCGTAATTCTCTTCATTAGGCGTGAAGGTAACGCTATA
>JAITUM010000052.1 GCA_031286305.1 Candidatus Fibrimonadaceae bacterium
TCTGTTTCAAGTTTGTCGGAATCTTTGTGCGTAAAAACTCCTAAGGCACGTTGCGCAACGGGCAAGGTCATAAAATAAGTTTGCCGCCGCTCTATTGTTGGTGTCATCTCACCGGTGAAAATATCAGCACCTTCATCAAATTTGTTCATCACATCGTTCCATGTGCCAATTTCAATAACAAATGGTATCTCAAACAAATTGGAAAGCAGCTCGCAAAATTTGGCTGTGAACCCCGCGTAGGTACCATCCGGTAACACAAATGTTTCCGTTGTGAGCGGGCTCATATAGGTAAAACTCTGTCTTTTAGATTTGAGTTCTTCAATCGCGTTTATCTCTTCATCGGTCACGCCCGGAATGTCACGATAAGAGGAGAAAACCGGCAATTCAAAAGGTTGCTTTTCGCTCTTGTTTCCGCACCCGTAACTCAAAAAGGCGGCCATCAACAACAGCAATGCAAGTACACTGTGTTTGACCTTACTCATGCTTGCACCTCTTTTTTCTTTAGCTCGGCAAGCTCATCTGCTGCAGATTCAAAATCGTAGTTTTCTATATAATGCGCAAGTTTTTCTGCGCCCGGAATGGCATGAATATCGCTGAGCAAATTTACAATCGCAGGATTTATATTTTCGAGCATCGGTTCTATTTCTTCAAACAAAGCCGCTATCTGCTCCTTGCTTAATGATTTTGTTTCACCACTCGCCGCCGAGTGTTCATCAAACAAGGACTGCAATTTTTCCAGCACCCGCGTTAATTCTACATTGAGAAGTTCTAGTTTGTCTTTAGGAATCGGAGTTTTAATATTAAACAGTTCTTCAATTTCTCCGGCAATATTTTGCAATTCCTTTTCTCCTATCTGCGCTGCATTCCCCTTTAAGGTGTGCGCTAGTCTATGTGCGAGTTTTAGGTCATCGGAATCAATTGCTTCAATAATATCGGTAAATGTGCTTTGATTGTTTTTTACAAAGTTAATCTGTAACTTTTTCAGCAATTCATCAGTATCACGCGTTTGTTCTTCCGTACCTATAGAAGAACTGCCCACCGGCGTTAAATACTTTAACAAAATGCGCCACAGTTCTTGAGATGTGAAAGGTTTGCCCAAGTAATCCGGCATTCCGCTTTTTCTGTAACTATCCAATTCACTGATCATCACGTTTGCCGTCATTGCCACTATGGGCGTTCCCGTATTCAACTCGGTTATCTTTGATGCAGCTTCAATGCCGTCCATAATCGGCATAAATATATCCATAAAAATCAAGTCGAAAGGTTTTTCCCCATTTTGCAGTCGTTCTCTAACTATATCCAAACCAATTTTTCCGTTATCTGCCACCACCACGCCAAGCCCAACGCGAGCGAGATGTTCATAGGCAACCTGTTGGTTCATATGATTGTCATCGCAAACTAAAACCAGCCCGTCAAAGCACGGCCTTTCGAGGATATTGTTGCTAGCATCGCTAGATGACACAGCAGACGCATCTATTGTATCAAACGTAACTTCAAAACAGAATATGCTGCCCACGCCGGGTGAACTTTCTACCGTCAATTCTCCGTTCATCAGCTCTACTATGCTTTTAGCAATTGTAAGTCCAAGTCCGGTACCGCCGTAATTGCGCGTTGTACTGGAATCAGCCTGAATGAAGGGAGCGAATATTTTTTCGAGTTGTTCGGGGGTCATGCCTATACCGCTGTCCCGGACTTCAAAAAATATCGTTGCACGGTCGTCTTCCATTTTTTTAACCGTTGAATAAAACTTGACCGTCCCTGTGTTTGTAAATTTCACAGCATTGGATAGAAGATTTATAATCACCTGATAAAGCCTAACAGGGTCGCCCAGCAATTTTTTGCCGGTTGGCGGCTCTACATAAAATCTCATGCCAAGCCCTTTATCCTTAACACTCGGCAAAATAACGGATTGGCAACGCGAAATAACATCTTGCAAACTGAAAGCTACTTTTTCAAGCTCCATCTTCCCCGACTCTACCTTTGAAATATCGAGAATGTCGTTTATAATACGCAAGAGCCACCTTGTGCTGTCTGAGATTTTTCTAAGGTAGTTTTGGGTTTGCGATTCTGCGGTTTGATCCATCGCCAGTTCTGCAAAACCCATAATACTATTCATGGGTGTGCGAATTTCGTGGCTCATTGTAGCTAAAAATCTGCTTTTGGCCTTGTTGCTTTCCTCGGCAATTTTTGCCTTTCGTGTTTTTTCTTCTACCTGTTTCTTTTCGGTAATGTCCATTATAGCACCGGCCATTCTGAGCGGAACACCATTGCTATCTCTTTGTGCGGTTCCAAAGGCATGGAAATGGCGGTATTCATCATTTTTATTTCTGAGACGATACTCTGTATCGTAAGGAGTTTTTCCGGTATAATCCATTAAATGCCTTACAAAGGCGGCAGTTACCTTTTTACCGTCTTCGGGATGAAAACGCTCAATTAAGGCTTCTGAGGTGTTCGGAAAATCGTTCTCATCAGAAAAACCGAGTACATCGCGAAATTCCTGCGACCATGTGAATTTACTGTTTGGGTTTCGCACATTTCCTTCTGCAATATCCAAATCCCAAAGCGCAATTTTCAAAGCATCGTTTGGAAGTTTATATTTCATTATATCATATTCATTGGAGCGAAACTGTTCTATCAACCTCATTTGGTTTCTTACTCTAAGTTTTACTATCGCCGAAGAAAAGGGTTTTGTTATATAATCTACAACTCCAAATTCCAATCCCTTTTCTTCGTCTTCGGCACTGCTAAGCCCTGTGATAAGAATAACGGGTGTATCCCGAACTTTTTCTATTTTTTTAAGTGCCGTAATCACAGCGTAACCATCCATGTCAGACATAATAATATCGAGCAGAATGATATCCGGCAAAAAATTTTCTGCAGCTTCAATAGCGCTTTGCCCATCTTTTGCTGCATAAACGGTATACTCGGTTTTAAGAATATTTGTAAGTGCTACAATATTATTGTTATCATCATCTACAACAAGTACGCTACCTTTTCTTGTTTTATCCATGTTTGTCTCCTAATTCTCCTAATTGTTTCTTTAAGTCGCTAAGTATTTTTGCGGCTTCTTTAAATTTATAATTTTCTATTTGCTGCGCAAGCTCTTCTGCGCCCTGAACCGTGCGAATGTCACCAAGCAAATCTATGCATTCCGGATTTATTTGCTTGAGCATGGGTTCAAGCTTTTCAAATAAAGCAAGTGCTTGTTCGGTGCTCATCATCTGGATTTTTTCCTGTTTTGCCTCATCAATCAAAATCTTAAATTCTTCAAGAACCGGTGTTAATTCGGCTTTTAGCTTGTTCATTTTACTTTCCCAAATAGAACTAGCTCCGTCTTTAAGCAAGGTTTCAACATCTAATGCAGCATTTCTGAGTTCGGTTTTGCCGAGCAACCCTGCGTTTCCTTTTAAAGTATGCGCCAGCCTGTGCGCGAGTTTTGTATCTCCTGCGGCAACTGCCTCTGTTATTTCAGCATGTATGTTTTTATTGCTTTTATAAAAATTGAATCTCATTACTTTTCGTTCTTCTTCGCTACCCTCATCTATATCTGCATTCGCAGGTTCATTGCTTATAGGCTCAAGATATTTCAATAAAATATGCCACAATTCCTGTGAAACAAAGGGTTTTCCCAAACAGTCCGGCATCCCATGCCTCTTGTATTTTTCCAGTTCGCTGAGCATCACATTGGCCGTCATGGCAACAATAGGGGTTCCGGTCTCCATAGCCATTATTTTTGCAGCAGCTTCCATTCCATCCATTACCGGCATGAACATATCCATAAAAATAAGGTCAAAAGGCGCTTCGTTATTTTCTTTGCGTTTTCTAACTATATCTACACCTATTTTACCGTTATCTGCAGCTACTGTTTGCAAACCCACACGCGCGAGATGAGCGCATATAACTTGTTGGTTCAATGAATTATCATCACAGATTAATACAAGACCCTCAAAATAAGGCTTTTCGATCATATCGAGTTTCTTTTGCTCGGTTGTATCGTTAGCTGCCTCTACCGTATCAAATGTTACTTCAAAGCTAAAAGTGCTGCCAGCACCCAGAGCGCTTTCCACTTTTAATTCTCCACCCATTAGCTCCACTATATTTTTTGCAATTGTAAGCCCAAGCCCAGTACCTCCGTAATCACGCGTTGTGCTGGAGTCTGCCTGAACAAAAGGGTCGAATATTTTTTTAATCTGCTCGTGAGTCATGCCAATGCCTGTATCTCGAATTTCAAAATAAACAGTTGTGTTATTGGCATCTGTACTTTTTATTGCCGATGAGAATTTGACTTTTCCCGAACTTGTAAATTTTACTGCGTTAGACAAAAGATTCATAAGTGCCTGATAAAGCCTAACAGGGTCTCCCAACAATTTTTTGCCTATCGATGGTTCAACATAAATACTTAAATCAAGATTTTTTTCTTTAACAATCGGTAAAATAACGGATTGACAGCGGGAAAAAACTTCGTGCAAATCAAAAGGCACATGCTCTAATTCCATTTTTCCGGCTTCTATTTTTGATATATCCAAAATATCGTTTATAATATTCAAGAGCCATTTTGTGCTATCGAAAATTTTTCTTAAATAATCATTCATTTGAGGCATGGAATCGCTATCCAATGCAAGTTCTGCAAAACCCATAATGCTGTTCATGGGAGTGCGGATTTCGTGGCTCATTTTTGCCAAAAAATTGCTTTTCGCACGGTTAGCCGCTTCGGCTTCGTATAATTTCCATTTATCGGTTACATCGAACATATAACCTTCCAGCACAGCCGGCGAGCCGTCTGGGTTCCATTCTAGTACGTTAGTGCGTTCCCAAATCCATTTAATAGTGCCATCGGGCATTATTGCCCTGTTGCTGTGTTCATAAGGCAGGCCAACCATGAGAGTTTTCTCTATTTTATTTACAATGTCCTCTATATCGTCCGGATGCATCATTTCCATATATTTGCTGGGCTTGCCTATCAATTCTTCCGGTTCGTATCCCATAAATTCCTTAGAACCCTTACTGATAAAAGTAACAGTATATTCCGGCGGGTTATTAAGGCATTGGTACACCATTCCGGGCAGGTTATTGATTATTGCTTCAATCCTTAAAGACATGCGTTTGGCAGCTTCTTTTGCCTTCTTTTTCTCAGTCATATCTTCAATAGCACCGGCCACTCTTTGCGGAATTCCGGCTCGATCTCTCTGCGTAGTTCCAAATGCACGGAAATTCCGGCAATCCCCGTTTTTTAGCATAAGACGGTATTCAATATCGTAAGGTGTTTGTCCGGTGCGATCGTTTATATGCGCAGCAAAAGCTTCAAGCGCGTGTTCTTTGTCTTCGGGGTGCAGTTGGTTGCTCCAACTTTGAAGCACATTGGGAAAATCAATCTCATCGGTAAAACCCAGCATCTGCCGGAACTCTTGCGACCATGTGAAACTGTTTTGGGGGTTTATCGGGTCTCCATCTATAACGTCCATGTCCCATAATGCGATTTTTAAAGCATCGTTTGAGAGTTTGTATTTCATTATATCGTATTCATTAGAGCAGAACTGTTCTATCAGCTTAATTTGGTTTTTGACTCTGAGCTTTACTATAGCCGGAGAAAACGGTTTAATTATATAATCTGCAACCTCAAAAGCCAAGCCCTTTTCTTCGTCTTCCGGACTGCTAAGCCCTGTGATAAAAATAACGGGAATACTTTTGGTTTTCTCAGATTTCCGAAGTTCGGTAATCACCGCATATCCGTCCATATCAGGCATAATAATATCGAGCAAAATTATATCGGGCAGGTGTTTTTCAGCAGCTTCAAGGGCATCTTGCCCGTTTTTTGCTGCATAAACGGTATAATCCTGGTTTAGGATATTCATTAACGCTAAAATATTGTTGATTTCATCGTCAACGACCAGTATGCTGCTTTTTTTGGCTTCTCTCATAATGTTTCTCCAGCGTTCAAATAATGTAGAAAAATTTCCTTCACAATCTGCGTTTCACCCCCCAGCCCTAGGTCAGGTACAACAACTATAGGAATTGCAATGGGTTACCTTGCCGCCCGCTTCTTCTTAACCTTCCACGCAGGCTTTTTGCCGTCTTTTAAAACAAAATCTTTCTCAGACAAACCGGTCATTTCAAAAATCACTTCGGAAGAAATACCTTTTGCTTTCATCTTTTTAGCAAGCTCAAGCTTCGCTTTTGCCTCACCCCGAGCCTCGCCTAGTGCTTCACCCTCAATCTTGCCCTTAGCAAAATAAGTATCCATAGAGCAGTTGACATCCCTTATGTTCTCCAAATGCCGCAGATAAGATTTGCGTTCAACAACTGTCATCTTGAGCATATCCAAACGCTTGCCGGCCTCCTTAAGGCCGGGGGCATCAAAATCGCTCTTGACAACTGACTTCTTCAAAGTGTAAATCCATTGGTCAAACTGGCTTCGTATCTTTTCGTCGAATTTCTTGGGCAGAATAAGGTAATATTCAGGGTGAATGTCCTTGCTGATGCCTTTGAAACCCTCCATTTTGGCATTGAACAAATATTCGCGAGTAGCACCCAAATCAAAATAAGCTATGCTTATAACATAAATCTTCTTTACGTTATACTTTGCTCCTTCGCCTATTTGCTCCACTATAGCTCTGCTCACATTGAAAAGCATTTTGCCAAAAAAGTCAATCATATCTGCGTATTGTATCTCAAATATTGCAATCTCGCTGCCGTCTATTTTGGCTTTTATATCTATGCGGTTGACTTTGTCGCCTGAGTATTCTTTGTTGCCTTCGCTTTCTAAAATTTCCATAACCTTCACTTTGCGCCCCAAAAGCGTGGTAAGAAAGCCTTCTAAAATAACAAAATTAACCTTCTGCCGCAACAAATCTTTCATTGCGTAGTCAAATGATATTATTTCACGATCTTTGGACACTACCACCTCATCTCGCACCTAACCTCGGCATCGTTCTTATGCACACCCACCGCAATAGCATAAGCTGGTTTCTTTTTGCTTGCAGCGGCTAAATACTTTTCCTTTTCAATTTGAATAAAAGCATCCTTAATAGCTTCCCTTACGCCTCTTGCCGTTTTGGAAACTTTAAATTCCATAACCGCTGTCCATTTCTTTGTCTCTATAAATAGGTCGTATCGCCCAGTACCAGCCGGGTTATTGGAGCGAACGTCAAAGCCGAGGGCAAGCATCAACCCAAAAACAAAACCGTGATAAGTCTTTTCCAAATTATCATGCAAATCAAAATAAGAAAGCTTAAAAGATAATAGCTCTGTTAGCACTTTGCCAAAATATTCAGTGTCCTCTATCTTGTCAAAAATCTCAGCAAGCCTGTTCTGCTCTTCCTTTTCAACTATTTCGTTTAAAATATACTCCTCCCAAACCATCATCAATTCCTCATTTGGAACACGCAATTTGTAGAGATTCCTTCCGAGACTTCCGCCTTCTGCCTCAGCCCACGAAAGATAACCAGCCTGCACAGCAAGGGAATAGTAATATTTATCCACCTTGCTTGTAAACAACTTCTTTAGAGATACCCTTGGGTCAAGCTCTGTGGTAAAAGTGTTGCCGAATTTCTTCACCGCCTCGCCTATGCACAAAGCTTTGCTTTGAGTAAGCAAATCTCCAAGCAGATTGATGGTGCCGCTTTGGCCCCAGTAGTTGGAAATTTTGCCTCTGAATAAAGAGTTCATAACGGAAAAAATGTAAAATACATAGGATTTGCCAACGCGAATTCCGTCGTACCATTTTTTGATTATTTGAAAATCTTTTGGATCTACCAAAGCCTTTACTTCTTTTTGCGTTAAACCAAAATCTTCGTCAAATTCACTTTCTTCAAACACATCGTAAACAGTAACATTGTTCAAATTGCTGAACATGCTTTCTTGGCTAATTCTTAAAACACCGGTTAGCAAAGCTTTTTCTAGATAAGGATTATCTTTAAAGCCGGAATTAAAAACATCAGACATATAAGCTCGGACATTTTCATACTCTTTGCTACGAATATTGTCCATAAAAATTTTATCGTACTCATCTATCAGTACAATAGGTTTTTTCTCATATACTTCGCTTATGTTTTCCAAAATACAGCGAATGCTCATTACTTGAGTATCATCATTATCTTCTATAAATTGTTTTACAAAATGACTCCATTTTTCTTTTGGTATGTATTTATGAACAACATCAGCCAACATTCTCCTAACCGATATTTTATAATCGTCTATATGCAGATTTTTGAAAGTCAAATAAACCACAGGATATTTATTTAAATGCTCTTTAAACACTTTCCTTTTTTCAATTTTCAACCCTTTAAACAAATGCCTAGAATTCTTTTTGCAATCCAAAAATTCTGCAAGCATATTCATGTTGAGGCTTTTTCCCATTCTACGCGGGCGAGTGATTAAAAGTACATCGCTTGAATTATTCATAAAATGCTCAATAAACATGCTTTTGTCCACATAAAGCATGTTTTTTTCCCTAAAGCGAGCAAACTCGCTACTGCTTAAATTTATGTTGGGTCTTTTTTTGCGCATCACCACCTCCTCTCGCACCTAACCAGTGCATCGTTCTTATGCACACCCACCGCAATTGCATAAGCGGGTTTCTTTTTGCTTGCGGCGGCTAAATACTTCTTTCGCTCAATTTGGACCAAAGCATCCTTAATAGCTTCCTTTACGCCTCTTGCCATTTTGGAAACTTTAAACTCCATAACAACAGTCCATTTGTCGCTTTCTATAAACAAATCATACCTGCCTGTGCCAGCCGGATTATTGGAACGAACATTAAATCCGAGAGCTACCATCAACCCCAAAACAAAACCATGATAAGTTTTCTCTAAATTATCATGCAAATCAAAATAGGAAAGTTTAAAAGACAACAACTCCGTTAATTCCTTAGCAAAATATTCCGTGTCTTCTATTTCTTCAAAAATATCAGCAAGCCTGCGTTCTTCACCTTTCTTCACAATGGAGCTTAAAATATACTCATTCCAAACCATCATTAGTTCTTGGTTGGGGACGCGGAGCTTGTAGAGCCTTTGTTCAAGAGTACTGTTTGGTGCCTCATCCCACGAAAGATAACCAGCCTGCACTGCAAGGGAATAGTAGTACTTGTCTTCTTTGTCTGCAAACAACTCTTTCAACGAAACTCTTGGATTAAGTTCTGCGGTAAATGTATTGCCGAATTTCTTTGTTGCCTCGCCTAGGTTTATAGCTTTACTTGGGGTAAGCAAATCGCCAAGCAGATTGATTGTGCCGCTCTGGCCCCAGTAGTTGGAAATTTCACCATCGTATAAAAAATTCATAACTGAGAAAATGTAAAACACATAAGAATTACCAACACGAATTCCGTCGTACCACTTTTTGACTATTTGAAAATCTTTTGGATCTACCAAAGCCTTTGCTTCTTTTTGCGTTAAACCAAAATCTTCGTCAAATTCACTCTCGGCAAACACATCAAAAACTTTAACATTGTTCAGCTTGCTGAACATACTCTCTTGGCTAATTCTTAAAATGCCGGTTAGCAAAACTTTCTCTATGTGCGGATTGTCTTTAAATGCAAATTCAAAAATCAAGGAGAGATAATTTCGTATTTTCTCATAGTTTGGTTCATGCAAGCAATCCATAAGAAGACGGTCGTATTCGTCAATTAAAATTATGGGTTTAACTCCTAGTGCCAGATGCAGGTTTTCAGTAAGTATGCGTAAATTCCTTGCGTTCTCGTCACTTTCATTATCAACAATTCTTTTGACTTGTTTTGTGTATTGCTCTGGTTTTAAATATTTGTCTATGTGGTCTGTTAACTGATCGTAAATATCGCTTTTGTAATAATCTGAACTAAGATTTTTGAAAGTCAAATAAATCACGGGATATTTATTTAAATTTTCCTTAAACACCTTTCTTTTTTCAATTTTTAACCCCTTAAACAAATGCCCGGAACTCTTTTTGCAATCCAAAAATTCCGCAAGCATGTTCATGTTGAGGCTTTTTCCCATTCTGCGCGGGCGAGTGATTAAAAGTACATCGCTCGAATTATTCATAAAATGCTCAATAAACATGCTTTTGTCCACATAAAGCATGTTGTTTTCCCTAAAGCGAGCAAATTCGCTGCTGCTTAAATTTATGTTGGGTCTTTTTTTGCGCATTAAGGATAAGATAGAAATTTGGGCTACTTGTATAATTTTTCTTTTAGCTCGGCAAGCGCCTTTGTTGCAGCCTTGAAATTAAAACGTTCTATCTGTTGCACAAGATTTTCCGAGCCCGGAACAGCACGAATCTCATCAAGCAATTCTATACATCCGGGGTTAATATTTTCCAGCATGGATTCAAGTTTTTCAAACAAAGCCTTCGTTTGTTCGGCATCCAAAACCGGCAGCTTCTTCTGCTCCATGGAATCTTCAATTAAGGGTTTAAGCTCTTCAAGAACCAGCGCCAGCTCGGTTTTGAGCTTATTCATTTTATTTTCCCAAATAGAAGCAACTCCATCTTTGAGCAAGGTCTCAACATCTAATGCCGCATATTTCAATTCCATTCTACCAAGCATCGCCGCATTTCCTTTAAGGGTATGCGCCAATCTGTGTGCAAGCCTTGTATCTCCTATGGCAACGGCATCCATAATTTCGCTGTACACATTTTGATTGCCTTTGTAAAAATTGAGCTGCATAATTTTTAGCTGTTTTTCATTATCATAATCACCAACATCATCCATTGGCTCGCTGCTCACAGGCTTAAAGTACTTTAATAAAACTCGCCACAATTCCTGCGTGGTAAAAGGTTTTCCCAAACAGTCCGGCATTCCGTGCCTCTTGTATCTTTCCAGTTCACTGGGCATCACGTTGGCGGTCATTGCCACTATGGGTGTTCCCGTGTTGAGGGCCATTATTTTAGAGGTAGCTTCTATTCCGTCCATTACCGGCATGAACATATCCATAAAAATAAGGTCAAAAGGTTTTTCATCGTTTTCTTTACGTCTTCTAACCATTTCCACGCCTAGCTTGCCGTTTTCCACCGTTATTGTTTGCAACCCTACGCGTGCAAGATGTGCGCAAATAACCTGCTGGTTCATGGAGTTATCATCGCAAATCAACACAAGACCGCTGAAATTAGGTTTTTCGAGGATTTCAAATTGTTTCTGCTCCGGTGCATCGTTGGAAGCGTCTATTGTATCAAATGTAATTTCAAAACTAAAAGTACTGCCAACACTTGGCATACTCTTTACCATCATCTTTCCATCCATCTGCTCTACAATGTTTTTGGTAATTGTAAGGCCAAGCCCCGTGCCTTCGTAATTGCGCGTTGAGCCTGTATCCACTTGAACAAAAGGCTCAAATATTTTTTTAATCTGTTCTTCCGTCATGCCAATGCCGGTGTCTCGGACTTCAAAATAAATGGTTGTTTTATTGTCATCTGAATTTTTTATTGATGATGAAAATTTTACCACTCCCGTTTCTGTAAACTTTACAGCATTGTTTAAAAGATTCATAAGCGCTTGGTAAAGCCGCACAGGGTCGCCCAGCAACTGCTTGCCGATTGACGGCTCGGCATAAATGCTCAAATCAAGACCTTTATCTTTGACGTCCGGCAAAATAACGGATTGGCAGCGCGAAAAAACATCTTGCAAATCAAAGGGTTCACGCAGCAATTCTAATTTTCCGGCTTCTATTTTTGATATATCCAAAACATCGTTTATAATGCGCAAGAGCCATTTTACGCTGGAGGTAATTTTGCTCAGGAAATTTTTTACTTGAGGCATAGAATCGCTGTCTATTGCAAGCTCCGCAAAACCAGTAATGCTGTTCATTGGCGTTCTAATCTCATGGCTCATCATTGCAAGGAATGCAGATTTTGCACGAGAAGCAGCAAGCGCTTCTTCAGTTCGGGTTTGCAATTCCGCAGTTCTGAGTGCAACAAGTTTCTCCAGTTTTTTGCCGGTGTTGCGGCTTTTTATAAAGAAGGCTGACACCAGAATTATTATAATGAAAAACAAAGCTGTTGCTCCATACAAGCGTGAACGCTGTACCTTAAGTAGCTTTGCCTGATAATCAAAGGTAATGCTCATCCAGTGTTTTGAAATAGCCTCAACATCAATAAGCTGAAAGGCCTTATCCATTATGGAAACTAAAACGGCTTCATCTTGATTAAAGCCGGGTGTTATGTTATAAGTATAATCGAATATAAAATTGGCTTTATAACCGCTGCGTTCATGGTAATTTGTTAGTGCAAGAAGCTGAATCATACTGCTCATGGCTATATCAATTTCATCGCTACTCAAGGCTGCAAAAATTTCATCAAAGTTATTGTATATTGTTGTGTGAGCATGGTTTGGAAACCATTGCTGAAACAGCACCGAATGTGAGAAATCTCTAATTAAGCCTACTTTGGCATTTGTAATTTCAGTAATTTTTAACCTTGGTAAAGTCGATTTGGAAATCAAAATATAATGCTCCTGCATAAGAGCTGTTTCAGGCCACAGAAAACGTTCTTCTCTTTCGGCTGTATGCCCAAGTTGAGTTACAAACGACACCTTCTTATTTTCAAGAGCCTGTAAAAGTTCCTGCCATTCCGTATGTTCCGAATTTGCTATCTCAAAAGTAATACCTGTTATGGAAGACACTTCATTGAGTACGTCTATCATTATTCCCTGCCACTCTTTTTCATGAGTATTATAGAAGTCAATTGGATAATTGTAGTACTGTGCTCCAATTTTTACAATCGGATTATTTTTAATATATTCGCGTTCTTCGGGAGTTAAACGCAATGAAAATTTATGAGTCAAATATTTTTCATATCCGAGATTATAAAGATTTGTAAGATGTTGAGTACCGCCATTTTGCAAAGCTTTTGACACAACCGAGATGATTGGGGCAAAATCCGAATTTTTTGTAGTCATGGTAATGTTATTGTAAATTAAGGGGTAAAAATCTTCGGACACCACGTAACCATAATTATCAAAGGCTCCTTCTGCAGTGCCCATTGCAATAAAAGCATCCGCTTCACCATTCAACAGCATTTGATAAATTTCTTCGTAATCCTCGGCAAAAAATGCCTGAAAAGAGTTTGAATCAAGCAGGGCCGAAACATCGTTGAATGTAACAGAGCCTTTTAAAAATATATAACGCGGCTGGCGGTACAAGGAAATGATCTTGGAAGTTTGGCTGCCTGCAATACGTATGATTTTTACAGAACGGCTTGCAATAGGCTCAGAAGAAAAATAAGTATCCTTATATTGAGCAGAAACGGTCATTCCGGCAAAATCAATCTCATCGGAATTCAACTTGGCATATATATCAACCAGCGGATGAATTTCCGGTATAAATTTAATTCCAAAGAGTGTGTAAAGCCAATCGCTAAACAAGGTTATATAACCGTCTATTTGGCCGTCTTTATTTATAAATGACTCTGTACCCAAAGTTGAAACATAAGTAAATGCTTTATGTTTTTCTTTGAGTGCTTCAATTGCCGCTATTTCTTCGGCTGTCACACCCGGAATGTCTTTGTAAGAAATGTTTTCTATAAATAAATCCGTCTCTCTTGACACTTCCTTGCATCCGAAAAAGAAAGGGAGGAATGCCAAAACAATCACAACAAGTGTGCGGCGTAAATCGGCAAGTGCCTTTGCTGCGGCTTTAAAGTTAAAACGCTCCATTTGCAACACAAGCTCTTCTGCGCCGGGAACAGCGCGAACATCATCAAGCAACTTTACGCACCCGGGGTTAATATTTTCCAGCATGGGTTCAAGTTCATCGAACAAAGCCTGTGTTTGCTCGGCATCCAAAACTTGAACTTTCTTAGATGGCGCCGGAGAGTCATTAAACTGCGGTTTTAACTCTTCAAGAACAAACCTCAATTCATTTTCGAGTTTATTCATTTTACTTTCCCAAATAGAAGCAGCATCTTCTTTAAGCAAAGATTCAACATCTAATGCTGCATTTTTTAATTCCATTTTACCGAGCATCCCTGCGTTTCCTTTAAGGGTATGCGCCAATCTGTGCGCAAGCTTTGTATCACCTGCGGCAACCGCCTCCGCAATTTCAAGGTGCACGTTTTGGCTGTTTTTGTAAAAATTGAGCTGCATCATTTTTAGCTGTTCTTCGCTCTCGCAATATTCATCTATATCGTCTATGGGTTCGCTGCTTAAAGGTGTGAAGTATTTTAGTAAAACCCGCCACAGTTCCTGTGTGGTAAAAGGTTTCCCCAAACAATCCGGCATTCCGTTTTTCTTGTATTTTTCCAGTTCGCTCACCATCACATTAGCAGTCATGGCAACTATGGGGCTTCCGGTTTCCAGCGCTATTATCTTAGAAGCGGCTTCCATTCCGTCCATTACCGGCATGAACATATCCATCAAAATAAGATCAAAAGGTTTTTCATTGTCTTCTTTACGTTTTTTTACTATATCCACGCCAATCTTGCCGTTCTCTGCCGTTATTGTTTTCAACCCTACACGCGCAAGATGAGCACAAATAACCTGCTGGTTCAGGGAGTTGTCATCGCAAATCAATACAAGACCTTCAAAATGCGGTCTTCCGAGAATATCAAATTTCTTCTGCTCAGATGTATCGTCTGATGTGTCTACCGTATTAAACGTCAGCTCAAAACTAAAAGCGCTGCCAACACCCAAAGTGCTTTCCACCTTCAATTTCCCACCCATCAACTCCACAAAATTTTTGGCAATTGCAAGTCCAAGCCCAGTGCCGCCGTAATTGCGCGTGGTGCTTGAGTCAGCTTGCATAAAGGGTTCAAATACCTTTTTAACCTGTTCAGGATTCATGCCAATGCCGGTGTCTCGAACTTCAAAATAAATAGTAGCGCTATCATCACTCGTGCTTTTAATTGCCGATGAAAACTTGACTGTTCCCGAGTTTGTAAATTTTACCGCATTAGATAAAAGATTTATAAATATCTGATAAAGCCTAACAGGGTCTCCCAACAGTTTTTTGCCTATTGAGGGCTCCATATAAACGCTTAAATCAAGATTTTTATTTTTAACAGCCGGCAAAATAACGGATTGGCAACGCGAAAAAACATCCACCATACTGAACGGCACCCGCTCCAGCTCCATTTTTCCGGATTCAATTTTTGAAATATCCAAAATATCATTTATAATACGCAGAAGCCATTTTGTGCTGTCGGCAATTTTTCCAAGATATTCATTTGTTTGAGGCATGGAGTCTGAGCCCATTGCAAGCTCTGCAAAACCCATGATGCTGTTCATGGGTGTTCTGATTTCGTGGCTCATCACTGCAAGGAATGCAGATTTTGCGCGGTTGGCGGTTTCTGCTTCCACCAGCGCACCTTCTAAACGGTCAGATGTGTTATTACGCAAAATAGAACCAACAACAAGCAGCCCCCAAGAACGCAGAGCCTGCTCTTCGCTTTCGCTGAATGTACGTTTTGTATGAGGATCGTCAATACCAACAAAACCCCAAAATTCATCTTTAATAAAAATCGGAACATTTAAAGTCGATTGTATACCCAATTGCTCAAGAGCTTTGCGTTCCATTTCCGGGAGATTATCAATAGGCCCGTTTATGCTGCCATGCCGCGAAAATATTTCGGGCCAACTAGGAACTGTATCTTGATAAGAAAATTCCGGCAAAGTATTCCAGCGTATTAAGCCTTCGGCTGTCCACCTGTGCAAAGCCTTAAAATAGAGTTTACCATCTTCTTTCTTAAAATTTTGCCATAGATACACACGACCGACATTTAATTTTTTGCAAAATATTTTCATACCCTGCTGCACAGCTTTTGAATGATCCGCTGTGTTCGATGCCAAAAGAATTGCTGCGGTATTGTTGACTGTCTGCATAAGATCCAACTGCGTAATGCGTTGCTCATACAATCTGTGCATTTCTTCTTGAGCCAGTTTTAATTCGCGTAAATCGCGCGTATATGCAGCAATAACATACCCATTTCCATACCAAACACGAACAAGAGTGACTTCCACAGCCACCGAAGTGCCGTCAAGCATCCGATGTATCCAATCGAAGGTGTAACTTCCTTCTTCAAGTGCCTTTTTGATATATATTCCGACTTTCTCTTTCGAACGCTGACCATCGGGCTGAAACTCCGGAGAAAAATCAAAAATCCCGTCTATAACTGCTTGCTTGTTTTTTACCCCGAAAAATTTTACCGTTTTCTCATTGCAGTCAATGATATTCAAATTACTGTCCCACAATTCACAGCTTAGCGGAGTTGTGTCGAGCATAAGTTTTGTGCGGTCGTCAATTTCCTTTAACTCTGCAAACTGTATTTCAGTTTTTTTCTTTGCCCTCTCCATGCGCACCAATACTAATATTAGCGATATTGCCAAAACGGCACCTAAAATACTTATGATAAGCACCATGTTGTATAGTTCTTTATAATATTCATGCTCCGGTATAATAATGCACAGATACCAGCCATTGTCAAGCTGCCTGCCAAATAGAAGTGAATGCATACCTGAATAATTTGGCACCCTTTCCAACGAAATATCCAAACCGTTTTTTATTGCATTTGTAAACCGCATCATATGAGGATTACTTGCACCCCAAATTTCACCCTGGACTTCAAGATTGGGATGGATAATCACATTCCGGTTTTCATCCAGCATAAAACCATAACTGCCCGGGGTAATATGCTTGTTGACAACCAAACCTTTGAGATAGTCAACTTGAAAATTAATACATATAATGCCTATAGGGGCACCGGCAGCATTAAATATGAGGCGTGCATAAGCGGTTTCAAGCGCTTTGGTATCTGTGGCAGTATATGGTGATGTGATTGCTACATTTCCATTTGCAGCTAAAGCCGCTTTGTACCATGGGCGTTCCAAAGGATTATATTCCTCCGGTGGTTGCCACCCCACGCCATCGTAAAATTCACCTGTCTCGTAAAAATAACCGTAAACGCTTCTAAAGCTTATATTCCTTGCCTTTTTCAAAAAATCCGGAGGAGAATATTCCGTCATATAAGCCTTTATCGCCTCCAAACTTTCACCGCGAGCATGCATTCCTTCTATACTGCTGGCAATAAAATTCAATGAGATTTCCGGCTCTGTAAGAAAATGCGATATAAGCTGCTTTGTATCGTCCATTATTTCATCTGCGTTTTGTAAAAGTTTGGAGTTTAATATGCGGAACATAAAAAAACAGCTTGATATAATCATTAGTAAAAATGCCAATAGTACAAACAACGAGCTTGCCGGTAAAGTGTCTTTAAATTTTCCTTTCATTAAATCACTCATCAGCCTTCTCCAACTTCTCTTTTAAACCTGCGAGAGTTTTAGCGGCCTCTTTAAAGTTAAAACGTTCTATTTGCAACACAAGTTCTTCTGTGCCCGGAACGGCGCGAATATCATCAAGCAACTTTATGCACCCGGGGTTAATATTTTCCAGCATGGGTTCAAGTTTATCAAACAAAGCCTGCGTTTGCTCGGCATCCAAAACTCGGATTTCCTTAGGTGCCGCCGGAGAATCGTCAAACTGCGGCTTAAGCTCTTCAAGAACAAGCATCAATTCGCTTTCGAGTTTGCTCATTTTGCTTTCCCAAATAGAAGCTGCTCCTTCTTTGAGCAAGGATTCAACATCTAATGCTGCATTTTTCAATCCCACTTTACCGAGCATCCCCGCATTTCCTTTAAGGGTATGCGCCAACCTGTGCGCGAGTTTTGTATCACCTGCGGCAACTGCTTCCGCAATTTCAAGGTGCACGGTTTGATTATTTTTGTAAAAATTGAGCTGCATCATTTTTAACTGTTCTTCGTTCTCACAATATTCATCTATATCGTCTATAAGCTCGCTGCTTAAAGGCGTGAAGTATTTTAGTAAAACTTGCCATAATTCCTGCGTGGTAAAAGGTTTCCCCAAGCAGTCCGGCATTCCGTTTTTCTTGTATTTTTCCAATTCGCTGACCATCACATTAGCAGTCACGGCAACTATAGGGGTTCCGGTTTCCAGTGCTGTTATTTTAGAAGCGGCTTCCATTCCGTCCATAACCGGCATGAACATATGCATCAAAATTAAGTCAAAGGGTTTTTCGTTATTTTCTTTGCGTTTTTTAACCATGTCCACGCCGAGCTTGCCGTTTTCCACAGTCACTGTTTGCAACCCTACACGTGCAAGGTGAGCGCAAATAACCTGCTGGTTCATAGAGTTGTCATCGCAAATTAACACAAGGCCACTGAACCTAGGTCTTTCAAGTATATCGAATTTCTTTTGGGATGTATCGTCTTGTGCGTCTATTGTATCAAATGTTAGCTCAAAACTAAAAGCGCTGCCGGCACCAAAAGTGCTTTCCACCTTCAATTTCCCGCCCATCAGTTCCACAATATTTTTTACAATTGCAAGCCCAAGCCCTGTGCCTCCATAATCGCGTGTTGTGCTGGAATCTGCCTGAACAAAGGGGTCAAATATCTTTTTAACCTGCTCAGGTTTCATGCCAATGCCGGTATCCCTAACTTCAAAATAAATAGTTGTGCTATTGTCAGTCGTGCTTTTAATTGCCGATAAAAACTTGACCGTTCCCGAGTTTGTAAATTTCACCGCATTAGATAAAAGGTTTATAAACACTTGATAAAGCCTAACAGGGTCTCCCAACAGTTTTTTGCCTATTGAGGGTTCCATGTAAATGCTCAAATCAAGATTTTTATCTTTAACAGTCGGCAAAATAACGGATTGGCAACGCGAAAAAACTTCTTGCAAATTGAAAGGTATATGCTCCATTTCCAATTTTCCGGCTTCAATTTTTGAAATATCCAAAATATCGTTTATAATACGCAGAAGCCATTTTGTGCTGTCTGAAATTTTCCCTAAATATTCATTTACCTGGGGCATAAACTCACAATCTATCGCAAGTTCCGCAAAACCCATAATGCTGTTCATGGGTGTTCTTATTTCGTGGCTCATCTTGGCCAAAAAGTCGCTTTTCGCACGGTTAGCCAGTTCGGTAGCTTCCAGTTGGTAATGTTTTGTGATATCTGCGTAATAACCTTCAATCAAGCTGGGCGAGCCATCGCTATTTTTCTCAATTACCCGGCTGCGCTCCCATATCCATTTCATAGTGCCATCTTTAGTCATTATGCGAAAAGTAGCTTCAAATGGTAGCTCTAACGGGAGTGTTTGGGCACTTATTTTTTCAATGAGTTCTATATCGTCTTTATGCGTCATGTCAAAAAACTTCACCTTGCCGCTCATCAATTCTTCTGCCGTATATCCCAACAGATCTATGCAACCATCGCTAACAAAGGTATAGGTGTATTCAGGCGGGTTATACAATTGCTGGAATACCATTCCGGGAAGGTTATTTATCATCGCTTCAATTCTTGAGGACATATGCTCATGCTCAACCATTGTATTTTCAATGCGCGACTTCATATTTATTATGGCATGTTCCAAAATTTCAAATTCATCACCGGAATGTAATACGGGTTTTGATTGCAGAGAAAACTCCGGCAACACCGTATCGGGGCGATAAGAAATTACGCTTTTGACAAGTATGCGTACAGGCGTAACCACGAATTTTTGAATGGCATATAGAACTATCGCGGGGAAAATAAAAGTTACCAGCAAAGTAACCATAGCCAATACGATAATTGCAAAATTACGTTCCCGCAATATATCATCCACAAAAACGCTGGCATTTGCATAGGCAGCCACGCTGCCGTCTTTGCGCAATATGCGCTCGGATGCTATGAGCAGCCGGCCCCAATCCGTTTCGTTTATAAACGGTTCGGTCTGTTCTCCCCGGAGGTACCTCCGCGCATTCTCTCTGTTGCTGCCGCTATAGCTATCAACAGCAAAGGGTAAGAATTTGCCAAGGTCCATGCGACCTTCTTCGTTTTCATCTGAGTCAAAAACAAAAATTTCACGCGTTTCGTCAATTTTTGATACATATATATACGCAGTACCTGTTTCACGCTGAGCAACCCGCATAAGCTCTAATAAGCGTTCATACTCCTCATCTTTTTCAAGGGTTGAAAGATATCGGTCAATTGTTTCACCCTCCACCATGGAAGCAACAATCTTTGACATTGATACTGCTTTGTTTTTAAATTCGGCGTTGATGCGGTTTTGGTAAACATAAGTAAGGAAAACCAGCATGCTAATTCCGACAATAAGTGACAAAGCAACTAAAACTACCGTTAAACGGAATCCTATTGATTTTTCCCAAAGGATATTTTTCTTCTCCTGATCTTCCAAACGCATAATTTCCTTATTTCTCCCTGTTACTGTTCAAAAATAACGCCGACAGCATTGTGAGAAACAAAATGCGCAATGGTTTGTTGATTACTTTCATGTAAGAGCCTCCAGTGGGGGTTCCTTTGTTAATATATTAATGTAGAAAATTCTGTGGTAATATAATCCCAAATTGTCCATTAGGCGCTTTCCCCTCGATTTTGCTCATTTTGGGGTGTTTTCTAATGGACACCATTAGCGTAATTTGTTGATTTTCAATAGGTTACAATTGCAGGCGTGCGAATAAATCATCTAATAGACAATTTGGGTTTAATATGTTTGAATGAAACATTGTGAAACCCAATTCGCATTTTACATTTCGAACATTGCTTCTGATATTGTTTTTGGTTTTTGTACTGATATTATTTCCAGCGTTACTTTTGAGTTTTGCCCGTTTATGCTGGTTGTTATCTCGATTTCCGCTGGGGTTCCGGGGAATGGGCAGCTGCTGCCGCAGTATTTTATGTTCGTTTCGCTTTCAACGCCGGCCTGCACTGTTTGCCGTGTTTTCACTACCCGCTTCTGTTCTTCCGAGTAGAACAAAGTAGCCTGCGCAGGGTCTTTAGGCGATAAGCGCCATAGGTTTCCCTCTTTAACCGGTGCGTGGTAGTCTTCCGCGCTTCCCATGCTCTGGCTTATGTCCGGCATTCCTTGCTGCCCCGCCATGTTCGATGGCAAGACCGCCCCCGTTTTAAGGTCGGTTATGCTTAGCCGCTCGCCATTGCGAACTATTTTCATGTTCATGAGAGGGGATTTGATTTCTGTGAGGTTTTTGTCTTTCCCCTTGCTCAGCATACGGCTCTCTATGGTTTGCGTTGGCAATCCATGCATGGATACGGTGGTTCTCATGCGTATTTCCGCAGTGTCCGGGAAAGCGGCCTTTTTCTGATTGGATAAAATCAAAGCGGCGTCTGCCGCAAGCGAAAGGCATGAGAAAACAAACAGGCTTAGAATGACTTTTTTGAACATATTCAGTTTCCTAATTTAGAAAGTAGCTGGCTTGAGACTATTTTGCCATTCGCGCGAATGACAAGGTAAGTTTTGGCAATATCAATATTTGACCAATCCACAGGTATTGTGTGCTGCCCTGCGTTTAAGGTTCCCTGATACAGGAATTTTTGCGACATGCCGGCGGCATTGACCAGATCAAGCCTCAACTGCATGCTTTCCGGCAGCTTTATAAGCAACCCGTTCGGCAGGCGCGAGGCTTCAATGGCGGGGTTATCTATCTCCTCCGGAAGGACCGGCTCTATTCCCCAGATAATATTTCCATCGCTGCTATATGCGGCCATATAATAAGCTTCTGAGAAGTCTGCCGTCAGGTCTTTATTTGAAAAATCGCTCTCCTTATCCCATGCCGACCAGTCGCTGTGGTGGAAGAAGAATTCCAGTCCATCTCCCCATCCTGTTTTTTCATTCGGGGCAAGCGTTCCGTTGTAAACAAAGCGCCCGCTGTAAAGGCTGCCGCCTTCGCCAGCTACATTTGCAGAGAATTGGGTATTGTTGTAAATTTGATATCCGACCTGCTTTCCCTGCGCCGCTGAAAGCCAGTAGCGCACCTCAAAGTCGCTAATGTTTTCCGAGCCGAGGTTTTCCACATAGAAACGGACTGCCGAGGCGTTGGATTCATGCGCCCTGGTTTGCTTTGCCATCACGCGAACCTGCGACCCGCTCGCAACCGGATCGTCAATTGCAACATCTGTTTCGCCCGATGGCCAAACCGGCTCTTTTCCGTAAATGCGGTTGCCCAAGGCATCAAATACCTCTATGCCTTTTGCCAGCGCCCATTCCGCGGAAATGCCTTCATAAGAAGGATGGTCTGCCGTGTTCCAGCCGGCCTGCCAATTAGGCAGGCGCAAAGCGAACTGAGCCGGGTTTGCCCAAGATATTCCGGGGCCAAGGGATGCGCTGCCGGAAATGACAACCTGCCAGCGGCCGGAGCCCAAATTCTTTAGAGAAGCAGACAGGCCCTGCATATCATACACATCCAGCTCGGGCGTGCTGCCGGGCACAAAGAACGAGTAGCGCACTTCATAGTCGCGGATAGGGATCTGCCCGATGTTCTCCAGCTTTATGTAAAGCTGGCTGGCCTGATTGTCTCCCGCGCGGGAATCTCTGGCTAAAACCTGCACAACGGGCGTAGTTATGAGCGGCATCTCATTTTCAAAGCAGGAGCCGTTCAAAACCCTGTTCTCGGAATCAAGCACTATAATCCCGGGCGCATCCACGAACGCGCCGCTGCTCTCAGCAAAAGACGGGTCGTCTGCGGTTATCCAGGGAACATAGTTTGTGTTGTGCAACCCAAAGTGAGGGCCTTCTCCCCAAAAGAGCAATTGACCGGCAGGCAGCACGGTGGTTTCTGGGAAGCTCCACTCGGCATAACCAAGATTATCGCCTTCCTGACGAACCACGAGGGTGCCTTCTTGCGGATAGTACTTGGAGGCCTGAACCTGGGCGGGGTCTTCGCCGCGGAAATAATAGCGAACCTTGGGGCCGTATATAGAGGAAGAGCCTATGTTCTGCAAGCGAATGCGCGGGCGAATCATTGAGGGGTCAGGGTGGCCCTCAAAACGAATCTGGGCGGAGACCGCAGCGGGAGCGGAGCTGCCGTCGGATTTCCAGGATATTTGAGAGGGAAGCAGGCCGGAGTCATCGCTAAGGGCTATGCCGGCAATATCAACGCCAGACGGAATGTGAAGCTCAATATCGTTGAAACCGGATTTGAGAGGCAGAGATATTCCCTGCAGGGCAAGGGGGCGCCAAACGCTTTCAAAAGACGCTGTGCCGGAAATCAGCGAGCCGGAAACGCCGGCTTTCAATGGCTTATTGCCGGGCTGCGCAGAACGGGCATAAAGGAATATCCTGTAAGAGCCTGCCTGCCCTGCCCAGGCTTTCCAAGGAAGAACGCTTTCCTTGGAAATCTCCCAATAGGAAGAACCAGGAACGGCGCAGCTGAAACCGCGCTGGACGCCATCGGACATCCAGTCAAGCTCGCCGGCAAGTATTGTCTCGGTGCCGGAACCGGAGCTTATACCTTTGAACAAAGCATGGGCCTCATCGGATTGCAATGCCCTTTTATAGAAGCGAACCTGCATTATATGCCCAATGAAAGACGGGGCATTATTCTCCGTTCCCAAAGAGAAGCTTCCATGCCACAGGCGCTCGGAGGGCGCTGCGGATACGGTGCCGGCCAAATTGCCGTCTATGTAAAAATCCGCGTGGCTATCAGAAACGGCAACAACAAGATGGGACCACACTTTTTGAGGAAGCAGGCCGGAAACAGACCAAGTTTCAAAACCGTCCAAAAGGCGGACATCGCCGTCTCGGACTTGCAATTCTATGCGCTTGCCGGATGACAAGCTAAAACCTAAAACACGCTGCCAAACAGAGGCGGAATGGCCGGGGCGAACCCAGGCCTCAAGCGTATAGGAACCTGTGCTGCCCAAATCAACATGGCCTTTTCCGGGAGCCTTGGATAAGCTGCTGTCAAAATATATACCTGAGGCGGAAAGCCATGGCTGGGGCATAAGCAGATCCAAATCGTGACCGGTGCCGGTGTATTCGTAAGCGGTTTTGCCGCTGCCTTCAAGGGCAGGGTACCAGAGCGCAAGATCCGCGGGGTAAGGCCACAAACGGTCGGAATGCCATTCCTGCTCAACCCAGTTATGGCCCTTGTCTTCTACGCGCAAGGTAATTTTAAGCTTGCAGCCTGTGCACTGGGCAAGCTGATTGCGGGAAATGTGGAGAGGGTAATAAATATTGCCAGCGCTGTCTGCATTCAAAGACATGGCGCCGGAAACAACATCGCCGAGAGTCCAGTTGAGAAAAACGGAGCCTATGCCGGAAAAATCATCTGAGGCGGCAGCGAGAATTTTAAACTCACGGGCAAGAGAAGAAGAAGATTCCTCCACGCTGAAACCGGAAAGAACAGGCCTGAGCGTGTCCGTGTAAACCGAAGGACCCATTATCTGCATTTCCTGGCCGGTGCTGCCAAGAGCAATGTAGCGGCTGGTATAGATGCCGTGGGCAATCTTGTTGATGCCGGATTGGCCGTCCCAGCGAAAAGCATCCGGCAAAAGCTGATGAGCCTCAGCAACAACATCGCCGTTTTGGCGAAGCTGGAGAGTGCCCATGGCCGGCTGGTTGCATTCATGGAACATCTCAAGATAACCGTTGTCAAGGCCAAGCCAAAGAACGGTGTCTTGAGGAACGGAACAGGTGATGTAGGGGGGAATGGTATCAAGGACAGCAGGTTCTTCGTTAAAGAGTTTTGCATCGTTTGTGTCAAGAACAGCAAAAGTGGAGAATGAGCTTGTCTCGGCAGTCACCAAAAGGTAAGACCAATTACCGTTGTTATAACTATCGCATCTATTGTAATTATCCGGGTTGCAGTCTTCATCATGCTCTTCTTTGTCAAATCCTAAAAGCGTATTTTCAAGCTCTACGAATTTTCTCTTATCCGTGTCTATTTTATACAGGCGCACGTTGCCGGGAGATAAATTACGGGAAGTTAATTCTGTTTTTGTTAAGCGAGTTTTTACGCGGGGAAGCGAATCAGCGTGGAATTTCTTAGAGGGAAGAATTTCAATCACAGGTCCTAAAAGCGCGGAGCCGTTTGAAGTTTCAAAGTTGTATTCTCTGGCATCTGCCGTGCGAACGGTGACAAACTCTTGCATTGTGCCCGGCTTGAATGTAACGCTGACTTCGCCGAACAGGGAACGAACCGTGTTATCGCTATTGGCAGCTTTCATATCAGAGCCTATATCCAAATCAAGCTTGCGTATGTTTGTGATTACTCCATCGCTCCCGCCCCATTGCAAAAGAATGGAGGTATTGCCTTGAAGCCTGTTCACATCGAACCATTCGAATATTTTCTCTGAGTTGCCTTTTGCAAGCGTATGCAAGTTGCTGCGATTGAGGTACAGTAGCTTCCAATGCTGCGCTCCCGGAAACGAGCCTCGAACGGCTATGAATTCAGAGGGGCGGGCGGTATCGGGTTTAGCTTTTGCAAATATGGTAATGGCATCGTTTTGGTAGGGCTCTGCTTCAAAATGCGTGTGGGGATTGCCGTTTAAGTAAAAAACTTTTGCACTGTTCAGCTGCAGGTTATTTACCCATTCATTGTTGAAAAATTGATTTGCCGGCAATGAAACGGGAGGAGAGTCGTATCCCGGATATTTCGTTTCTTCTTTCATAACGGAGCCTGTCCAGTCTTTCGCTTTTATGGATAGGATGCCGGTGATTTTATCAAAAGTAAAATCATCTTCGGATACGGTTTCTTTGGATGTATTTTTGACTGTAGGTGTGTAGCCTGAAACGGATACATTGTCCAAGTTGCTAAAAGTGCACCCGGTATCTACAAAGAAATTATCATCTTTATAATCGGAAGGACTCATGTTGAATCTAGTGTCGCAGGAAGTTCCGCCGCTTTGTGTTCTAAGTGTATCAAACGGATTGACAATGCTGTCTGAATTATTCCAGTTAGCTATGACTTTATTGCCATCTGCCAGCGTTGTCATCATTTTTGCTTCCCAGTCGGCCTCCGTGAAATCGCCCACAGCGTAATGCACCTTGGAACCGCCAGGATAAAACTTTCTGCAATTGGCTTCATCTGCGGTAGATTCGAGCCAAGAAGGATCGCTGTGAACCGGGCAGCCAGCAGGAAGGGCACCGGCAGGATAGGGAATATCGCGCACTAAATCTTGCGAGGGTCTGAGCTTTGCATCCATGGAAACATAAATGTCAACTGTGCCGTGGTTAAAATATCCGGTTCTTAAAGAAGGCATATTTGAATGCAATGAATCTGTTCTATATCTTTCTGTAGCCAACTGTCCTCTTATTTTAGCCCGGTATTTGATGCTACTGTTTGTATCATTATAGAATTTGGCGTGAAAACGGCTGCGATATTGATAATCAGTAGTCTCATCTGGGAATGTAAAAGCATTGTTGCTTGAAATTCGATTAACCGGAACAAAAGGAATTCTGAGCACTTCAAACGGCGTAAGCATGCCATAGGTATGATTTGGATACCAATCTACTCCATCAAAGAAAATGCTATCCTTAACAGGCAGTGGTCTCCGTAAATCGGACAACCGCTTCAAATATCCTTCATTACCAAACATCGTCTTATTCGTTTGGTCAATTCTTATAGTGCGGTTCACTAAATTGTCGTAGCCAAAATCTGCGTCCCAATATGTACCTGGGATAACAAGTTCAACATCAAAATTTAGCTTTGAAGGACGCTTTGGAGAGTTCCAGCAATCATCATTAACAATTTTAGTATCTGAAAAAAATGCTCCATTAACAGGTTTTAGTTTAGCTGAACCAAATAAATTAATGTTAGGATTATATCCATCAGTAGTTTTTTCTGACGTATACTCACATCGTTTATCAGAATCAAAACCAATATTTGCAACGCAACCAATTTCTTGTTCTTTTAATTCGTAAAATTGATCAACTTTTTCAGTAGTTTCCCATGGCAAATAAACTCCACCTCTCCAGACCGCCGAAGAAGAAAACTGTTCGAACAATTCTTTCGCTTCTTTCCCTTGGGTATCTTTAAGCAAAAATACACGCATAGTTAAGGAATTTGCATCATTCCAATCTAATCCCCTTTTATTAAGGGATATATTGAAAGTTCCTCTACGCGACGTTTCATTAAAATACACCGTATCCTTGTAATAAATAGAATCAAAGTGATACTTATCATCGCCTGTTGTCCAAGTGATCCAACAGGCTGGAGAAGTTTGTATATGATGTTTTATTTTCGTCACTATCACCAACGGCAGCCTTTCCCTCTGTCTTTTAATCCCAAGGCTAACTCTCTGCGGCGGGAAGCCGTAAATCTCTTGCTTTCCATCTTCAATGCTCCAGCTAACATCAACGCTACGCAACTCCTCTGGAAGCCACTTGCCAGAAGCATCTGCCTGAATCAAATAATCCGTCGCAGGGGTATAACGCCAATACTCATCCTTAGTTGAATCCTTAACAGCACGCTCAAGAGAAAGCAAATAATCGGTAGAAGAATCGCTAGGATCATATGCCGACTTAACACCCGAATAATAAGACACATTAAAAGACAGCTTTAAATTTTTTGACTGCGGATTAGAAGCGACATCTTCCTTTGCCACTATATAAAAATGATAACTGCCCTCCGAAACCAAATGCCCTTTTTTATCAGTGCCATCCCAAGAAAGAGAAAAAGACCTGTCCGAATGAGAAGCAATATGGTCCTTGCCCTCAAAAAAAGTTCTGACAGTATCGCCTTTGCTATCATCTATAATATAAGCACTAACCTTAGCATCGCGACCCATTATGCCATAATAAACCGACTTATTGCCCAAAGGCACCATATCGCTATCGCTATCGTCATATCTAACAGCATAAAAATCTTCCAATACTTCTTCCCCATCTTTAGGCTCTATACTCAAATCCAATCTATTAATGCCAACCTTTACGGAATCGCGCAAAACCATACCGCCGCTCCAATTCTCCGCAACCTCTGCATAAAAAGTGACTGAATCCCCTTGAGGATAACGACCGGAAGCAGACAAGCCGTTCCACTTGTAATACAAACCATGCAAACCCGGGCTTACCTGAAGAACACCGGTATAATTGGCAACAATTTCCTGCTTGCTGCCACCCGTCCCCAAGAAAATCGGCAAAACATAACTTTGGGAACCAATAGCATCCCATCTCTTCACCAAATCCCCAAAACTCAATTGAAAGGCTTTCTCGCTCTTAAATTGAGCCTGACCGGAACTCCCGCTAAAAAATGTAGAATCGGCATCGCCGGCATAATGAACGGCTATCTTTTCACCCTCGGGCAAACCGTTCCATTGCAAATAATAAGCCTCGCTCTCGCTCCAAAACCAAATCCCTTTTCCTTCAATAGCAGAAGGCCTGCCTTCAAACGACGAGATAGCCAAAGAATCTGCAGAAACTTGAAATAGATTATTGCCCTTAGAATCCCGGGCATGAATACGAGCGCGGGCACCATAATCGGCTGAACCTCGAACCAAAAGCGAAAGAGACAATATATCTTCATGAGGAGTAAATGATGAATCTGACACAGCAAGAATAATTCCGCTCAAAGCCGGGTCCCAATTATTATCCGGCAAGTAGCTGAAAGAAACAACATCTTCGCGCCACTCGCAAACAGAACAGTCTTTGACTGAAAGTCTCAGCTCATAATCACGGTTCGGTTCCAAAGCGCTGGTAATCAAGAAACCCAAATCTCCAAGTTTGGGCTGAATGCCATTGGAAAGCCAAGGCTCGGCATCAGAAGAACGCTTGCCGGCTCCAACATCTATGCCGGCGGTTTGCCAATCACCGCCATCCTCTCGCCACTCCAGCTTGTAAGAAGCCGGCGAATCATCAAAGGAGCGTTTAGGCGCAGTGCCGCGAATGGCCATAACGGGAGTCTTAACAATAGCATTATCGCTAGGAAAGGCTATAACAGGAGAAGCTGCTCCCACATGAAAGATATCAAGTTTAACGGCAAAGTTACCCACAGAGTCCATGCACCCCGCTTCCAAGCGCCGCCGACCGCTGGCGGTACCAACGGTTTCCTTATCCATCTCAAATTTGAATCCGTCTATCTTTTTCCAAGCGCTCCCATTCAAGCGCCAGTAGCAGCTGATTTTATCTCCTTCTTTCTGCTCAACTTTAAGAGTAGCGGTGTAGCTATCTGAGGGGTCCGCATAGGTCTGCTTATCGGAAACAACCTCAATCACCGCTGGCGGCGTGCGGTCAACATGCAGGGTGCGTGTATATGTTGTATCCTTAACGTTCCCAGCCTCGTCCCAAACTCTGAGAGACACGGTATAATCGCCATCCGGAATAAGCACATTCTCCATCTCAGCCCATTCTTTTTGCCCCTTGCCTTTTGTCAATGCAAGGGTATCTCCAATTTGCATGGAGTAACCATCTGTTTCTGTAAAGGCAATGGAGTAGTGCGCAACGGCAGACTCTCTTCCATTTGAATCGGAAACATCTATAGATATTTTGAGCAGGTTATCTTGGTTGAGAACAAACAAGTTTTCATTTGCGGCGGGTGAGAAGTCAGGTTTAGGAATTATTCTGCTGGCGGGGGCGCGAGAAAATAAAAACTTATCAATTTCCGGCGCCTGCGTATCAATGAAAAACTTCGTGCTTTCTTTGCTGGAATTGATGCCGTTGTGGACTGAGCCATTGCTGAAAAGGGCATCAATTATTAAATCGCCGTTAGCAACATTTTCAAGCAATTCATACTGTTCTCTGCTGCCTACTGCACCATCGAATGCGTAGGCAACAATTTCATATTCGCCGTCTGCCAGTTCTTTTGCAGCATCGCCAAAATCCGGCAATGATATGCCGAAATTAGGAGCAAGAACATTGGTAAATTTCGCATGAGCTATTGTATCGTCACCTTTCATCAAGAAAAACGCGACCATTCTGAGAGACTCATCAACATCTTTGTCATTTTCAAAGCGTGCCAAGAATGCTGTTAAATTAGGGCTTACAACTTCGCTTTCTTTTGCAAGGCTTATTTTGGGCAGTGTTGTGCGAAGGGTGAACGGAACGAGCATTTGCGTAATAGAACTTTTATTAGCATCGGAGCGGTCGCCGGTTTCGAGCTCCAAGTGCCATTCATATCTGCCTTCGGAAAGATTGCTGTAATCGGAAGTTGATGTCAGCAAATGACCATCGCCATGTTTTACAGGAGCAGACATATCGTTGTAGTCCGGCATTTCATCCGGAGCAGGATATTTAGTAATAAACTCTTTTCCGCCTAGGGCAGTGATATCTTGGTAATCCAAAGGGGTTAAATAAGCCTTAAAATCCTGAATTCTGCTAACCTTAATATTTCTAAAAGGCCAATGCGGAGATGCCAAATCTGCAGTAGCTTTGTACAGGTAGTAAAAACGCTGTGAGTTGGAGAGGCCAACTTTGTTTACTAAACTCAATATAACCGTATTCTGATTATCCTTTTGTATGGTAGCGAGACCAGTTGTATAGTAATCTGCTGGTTCAAAAGTAAACACACCGGCTTTGCTAACAGGATGTTTTTCTTTCTTAAGCTCTGTCCAACCTGCGCCATTTGGAGTGCGTTTGTAAACCGTGCAGGCATTATCATCACCTTCAGCTTTATCAACATCGCATTCCCAAGCAATCTCTTGGTCGAAGTTAAAGTTCAACCGAATCTGCCGCAGGCGGTGAGGCATCAAATCGTCAATTTCAAACTCGTATTTGCGTATAAAATCTTTAACCATTATTCCCGGCATAGGGTGTCGGTCAATATGGCGAATGGGAACTTGACCATCTGCACCGACAACTCTAGTCCAACGCGTCTTCTTTGCACCCATAACCTCCCAATCACTAGCGCGTTTGAAATTAAGGGGAGTGGATTTGGTTAAGTTGTCGGCAATATTATGCGGAACCCATTCGCTTTTAGTGGAATCGTAAGT
>JAITUM010000066.1 GCA_031286305.1 Candidatus Fibrimonadaceae bacterium
GCACTTGGCTTTCGTTGTGCTCCCTAAATTCAAGGTGGCTTTGGAAGAGTGTGAAACGACCTTGGATATCTGGCTTTGGTTGTTTAACAATCTTCATAAGTTGGACGAGATTCCTGTTAGATTTCACCAAAGTAAGTTTCGAGGCGTTTTTGAGCTTGCTGAGATTTCTAATTTTACGAGAGAGGAACTTCGAGCTTATGAGGCTGCTATGAAAGAGATTGCTGTTTACAATGCAACTATTGCTTACGCCAAGAAGGAAGGCGAGCAAGTTGGTCGTGAAGAAGGCCGTAGCGAGGGTCGTGAAGAACGGACTAGAGAGCTGTTTGCGCTTCTTGATAGCGGTGTTTCTTTGACTGAGGCAAAACGAAAGTTTGGGTTGTTATAGTAAATGCTGATTAAGCAGGCGTTATTTTTATTTTTGTGATGTATATCACGTTGCGCAAGGGCAAGGCACGCCTTGCCCCTACAGGTACCGTATAATAATCCCGATAAATCCCGCATTTATTCCAAATGTTCAATGAAAATTTGTATCCGCACCCGTAGGGGTAAGGCGAGCCTTACCCAGGTCATCGTTTTGCAAAAAAACATCCACAACGTGTCCAAAATCGGGGCGTTGCGGGGTGTCCCCGCATTGGGGGTAGCGGAAAACGCCGTAGGGGCGTTGCGTGTCAACGCCCATGTGCAACGGTGTTGCGCAAAGGCGGTTGCAGCGAGGGGGATTTTTTCCCCATATTTGAAAATTTAGATGCGTTTGCCCTGGGTATAGGGTGTAGCAATCAAAAAGCATTGTTTTTAAGTTTTGAATTTCCTTACAATGGAGTCTAAGTGCTCTGCCATGGATTTTAGCTCATTGGCAGCTTTTTCTAACTCAATGGAATCGGAATTAGATTTCTTAGCATCTTTGTACATAGAATCAATACTTGTTGAAATGTTTTCTGCACTTTGAGCAACGCCATTTGCATTGTGAGCAGATTCTTTTGCTGCTCTTTCAAATTCATCTATTGAACCAACAACACGCTTTGTACTTACGCTTGTTTGTTCGGCGCTGTTTGCTATTTCGTTACTCGCTTTGGTTTGCTGTTCAATATTGCTTGCTATGGAAACAATAGAGGCATTTATTTTGTCTATTATGTTTGCAACGTTATTTATTACCTCAACAGCATTGTCTGTTCCGTCTTGAATGCTTTCAATACGGTGTGCAATATCGTCTGCACTTGTTGCGCTTTGATTTGCCAGTTCCTTAATTTCACTTGCTACAACAGCAAAACCCTTTCCAGCTTCACCTGCGCTTGCCGCTTCTATTGTAGCATTCAGTGCCAGCAAATTTGTTTTATCTGCTATTTTTTTGATAACATCAGTCACTTGCCCTATTTCTTTTGCTGCAAAGCCTAATTTGCTCATAACGCTTGTGGCATCTGCTGCTTTTTCTGTTGCCTCTATCGCAATTTTTCGAGACTCAATTGTGCTGTTTGTTATTTGCACAAAATTACAGCTTAACTCCTTCACTGTGTCTGAAACACAGTGCATACTTGCGCTCATTTGCTCTACCGTGCCCGCAAGCTCGTGAACGCCTGTACTTGTTCGTTCTGCTTCACTTGCTATGGTTCTAGCGTTTGTGCTTGCGTTCACTGTTTCTTGCGAAACGTTTGCAGATTGTTCAAGCGTAGCTTGAGAATACTTAGACAATTTTAATGAAAGTTCAAGCAGAACGGAAGAGGTATCAAGAAGATTTTTTGAATCTTTTTGCGTTGTTCGTATTGTTGTGTGCAGTTTATCCATTAGCACATTGAATTTTTTTGCCATCTCTCCAAGCTCGTCGTTGCCGCGTTCTTTCATGCGGATTGTTAAATCACCTTCGCCGTCAGCTATATTGCGAATGGCAGAAATTGCGTGAGTTAAATTTCCAAAAGTACTTGCCATAAGCCATATCAAAAATATGCCCCACAAAATTGTGCTAACTAAAATAACAATTATTGTTATCCATCTGGTTTTTACTTCTTCTGTTTGAAACGCTGAGAGTGGCGCTACATAAGCCAAGGCCCAAGGCAAAAGATTTTCTGCTACTACAGGCTCGTAAGAAGTTATAGAAGTTTGCCCTGCTGTTTTTCCAATTATAAGATAAGACTCTCCATTGCTTATGGCTTCCAGCATTTTTTCCGATTCTTCTTTAGACAAACCGGCACCTGCTTTTTGAAGTATTAAACTTCTATTGGGATGCACCACTTTTAAACCTTCATTCGAAATGAACGATACGTATGAGCCTATTTCTGGTTCGCTCATTTTATCAAAAAAATCTTTAAGAAGGTTTATTTCTAAATCCATTCCTATTACGCCTGCAAATTTTTCGTTTAAAAAAACAGGGTAACTCAAGGTAATCATGGAGCGTGCATTTTGTTCGCCGGGATATGTGTACTCGTATGGTTCGGTTAAGTATGCCTTGCCGGCATCTTTAGACATGTGATACCAATCATCATCGGCTTCTATTTCTTCGTTTGGATCAATAGAAGGTTCTATGCTTCCATTCTCAGTTCGAAAACATTCAATGTTGAAATGATGTTCGGGTTCTGTTAGCTCCTCGTTGAAATAAGCTCCTCTTTCAGAAGAGAAATAAATGTCGGATATTAACCTGGACTCAGGGGCTTTAATATGCTGGCACAGCATATTGCTAATTAATTCTTCTTTTTCGGCATCGCTTTTATTTTGCAAAACAATAATGCTGCGTTCAAAGCTTTTAAGCTCTGCTATTCTAGCTTCTAAAAAGCTTTCTAGCATATCGGCACGGCTTCTGCTTTTTGCTTTTGCGGTTTCATATTGACCAGCCCTGTGCACCTTTGCGGAGTTATACAAGGTAACGGCGGTTAAGGAGCCTACTAACAAGCAATAGGCGGCAAATAGAATCAATGGTATTTTATGTTTTAACTGCATGGAGGCAATATAGAAAAAAGAGCCACCAGTGCAGCGTGGCTACTATTGTTGCGAAATCGATTGCTTTTGACATGGGAAGACAGAAAGCTCTAAGCATTTTAGTTAAATCTTACGATATTTTCTTCATTGCCGCTAAGTTCAAAACTTTTCAAGCCAATATCTTCATCTATGGATTCCCAACGAAGTTCATCATAAAACTGTTCCCAATCATTTTTTTGCTCATTACTAGCTTGCATGAGTCTTGGGAAACGCCATAATTCAGCGCTCATTACTCTGCCACTGTCGGTTTCTAAGAAAATGCTTTTTTCTGTGAACCAAATTTTAGAGACTTTCATAAAATTAACCTCTTTTAAAATTTTCAGCATTTTTCCAATGATCAATTATTATATCTTTATTTTCTTCTATTAAGCTCTTAGCCAAACTAACTTCTTGGTCTTTAAGTCCTTTATTTTCTAATAATTTTATTGGATTTAATAAAAATTTTGCTTTAGCTTTGCCTTTACGTACATGAATATGAATAGGCTTGTGTTCTTCCGTATAAACATAAAACCTAAGACCAAAAATAGAAAATAATGTTGGCATGGGAATTAATATAGAAAAGCAGCGTGGCTATTTGCTTGTAAAATCAGCAAAAAATTTATACCATTCTGCAATAATATCATTTTTATTCGTATCTATGTATTCAAGTGCAGCTGATAACTCTTTTTGAGATAAGTTGCTATTGTTATTTGCCACCTCTAAAGAACCATCAAGACTTTAGGCATTCTAGTCCGCCTCCTTTTTGAGCATATTCCCACACAAGAAAAGAGTTGTTTCTCAAATATTTTTTAAGTTGCAAAAGTTCGCTTTGACTAAAACCATAAGTTTTGCTAAACTCTACAGCAGGCAGCTCGCCTTCTGCAAAATCGAATTCTTCGTTGTTAGGACGTTCAAAATACACCCTAACTTTGCGACCCATTGCTGTATTTTCCATATCAGAATGAGTAAGCACAACATTATTCACCGTTGAAAAGTAATGTTTCATAGCATATAATATAGAAAATAAAATGCCACCACAAGCAGCGTAGCTGCTATTGTTACTAAGTTGATTGTTTTAGTCATAGTGGGGAAGGTAGAAAACTTGTCTAGCCTATGTTCAGAATATTATTGACGCAACCATTTGCCGTTGCGTAAGATATAGGTGCCGGCGGCTTTTTTAGTGGAATTGTAAAAACGCTCGAAGGAACCATCGAAAATAATGGTGCCCGGAGTTTCCGGTGCTGTCAGGTCACCATAGTCTTCTGCCTTCATAAACTTAACATTTGCGCCAATAGTGATGCTTGTCAATTTGTTTTTAAAAAATGCCTCTTCCCAAATGATAGTTACACTATTTGGAATGGTTATGTTGGTAAGCTGGTTGTCGATAAATGCGTATGCATCAATCACTGTCACGCTATTTGGAATGGTCACGTTGGTTAGTTGATTACGGGAAAATGTCCATGGAGCAATCCAAGTTTCGCTATTTGGAATGGTAACGCTAGTTAGTCGGTTATTGCTAAATGCCCCTCCCAAAATTGTAGTCCCGCTATCTGGAACGGTTATGTTGGTAAGTTGGTTATAGGCAAATGCCTGCCGCCCAATCGAAGTTACGTTACTGGGAATTATAATGTTGGTAAGTTGGTTGTTAGAAAAAGCTCCATCCCAAATTGTAGTTACACTGTTGGGAATGGTGATGTCAGTTAGTTGGTTATAGGCAAATGTTTCTTCACCAATCTCAGTTACGCTACTCGGTATGGTAACGCTGACAATTCCTTTTTCTTTAAACGCTTCATGCGTTAAATCCGTAACCGGCAATCCCCGCAATTGCGGTGGAATACGGACTGTATCTTTCCCTCCCACATATCCGGTAATTGTCACTGATTTGCTATCATCTTCAACCCTAAACTGAAAATCTTTTTCGGCATCATACTGCCCCCGCTCCTCCTTGCACCCCGCAAAAGCCACCATAAGCAGCATAGCTGCTACTGTTGTGAATTTGATTGTTTTACTCATGGTGGGGAAGGTAGAAAAATTTTTTCTATATTTATGTAAAAGAGAGGTATCAATATGGCAACGATGACGGCAACAGAACCCCTAGCCAGCAAAACAGAAATAAAAGAGGCTATGTCCATCCTAAGACTTGATCCTTGGGCAGATGACTTAATAGATGAAATAGAGCTTGACAGAAGGCTCAGCCATAGCTTGGAGCAAGCAAACAGAGGCGAAACATTCCCGATAGAACAACTCAAAAAACAGGTAATGGAAAAATTCGCGAATGGATACTATGACAGATAACGACTTTGAAGTAAAGCCTGCCAGATATACTTTAGATTGCGCCGAGATGCTGGACGAGGCAATAACGTATTTAAGAGAAAGAGCGCCAAAAGCAGCAGAGGAAATGGGGAATAAGTTTTTCAAAATAATAGAAATGCTAGAAAGAAT
>JAITUM010000096.1 GCA_031286305.1 Candidatus Fibrimonadaceae bacterium
GGGTGATTCTAATAAACAACCCTGGGGCTCTTTCTCTTACAATGCTAAGGAGACCTGTTATGTCTGCGCTTTCGGTTACAAAGCTGCCAAGCAGGTTACCGCTCATGGACTCGTATAGTTCTACGGTGAGGGTGAACTTTTCACCGAATTTGCCCACAAAGCCTTGAGTGACATATTCTGCGCCTATGGCTCTGCCTATGCTTATGACACAATTATCGTCAAAGCAGCTTGCCTCCGATTCATTGGGGGGTAGCAGTTGCAGTATATTGTCTCGTGTGAGAATTGAGTAGCTTTTGGGCATGGTTTCTCTTGCTTGGTTTCGTAGCTCGTCTGTTAGGTGACGGAACTCGGAAATTGTGAGGTTTATTTCTTCGCTACTTGAAACTATCTCAAGCACGGCAAGGATTTGTGCATTTGTTGTTTGGGCACAGATAACCCCGATTATCAGGATTTTCATAATTGCGCGTAAGGTCAGCATAAGCACATTAATCCTTTATGCAGCGAACGCTGAATAGAACCATCGAGACGATGTGGTAATCGTTCACAGCAACGCCTGAGAAGCTCATGGACCTGTACCAAGCGTTGTTGTTGCCATCACTCTCCGTTGCACTCCACCAGAAGCCGAACCGACCAGAATCTCGGAAGCCGTTGTCATAAGGACTGTAGCCACCCGGAAGGGCCGAAAAGTCAAAATCATCAGTACCAACAGTATAACCAGAACTAGTGCTCCAGCCAGTCCTAGCCCTAAGCTTAGTGCCGGCGGTAGGTTTGCCAACCGTTGCAATTAACACATCCCACTCATCATTGCTAGGCAAATGCCAGCCTTTGGGGCATGCGGTTTTAGCTGTTTCCCAATCGTACAAACGACCGTAAGTATCGCAGTTGGTATTAATATTGTCGTAACACTTGCTGTCGCTAGCGTCGAAATTCAAATTCTCAGCCATCCAGGTTTGAGTGCCAATATTAACCAGTTTGTAGGCTTTGCCATTGCGCTCATCGCAGAATTGGTTTTCCTTAAGATCATTGCACAAACTAAATGAACTACTGCTAGCCTCAACAGAACTGCTGCTGCTTTCGCCGCTGGAGGAGCTATTGCTCTGCTCTTCGCTTGAAGAGCTTGAAGACGAAGTGGCTAAACTGGAGCTGGAACTGTTATCAGCAGAAGAACTACTGCTTTGCTCAATGCTGGAGGAAGAAATGGAGGAAGAAGAGGGTTGTGGAGGAGCTCCTTGCCTAGTATGGGGGTCAATTTGCTCAAATTCCCAAGAACAAGATACTATTAGAGCCATATTGATCGCAATTAAAAGAAATTTCATGGAAATGAATATAGTAAATACTGATTAACCCGCTTGGGCATGGGGTATGGAAGGGAGTTCCCCCATATTTAAAAGTTTAGATGCGTTTGCCCTGCGCCAAAGGCGAGTATTCCCAAGCGGAGAAGTTAGGATTCATCAAAACTTTCTACATTACTCATATGCTTAGATCCTTTTTTCTCATTCTTGTAGTTTGCATAGCGGCTTATGCGCAATATTCCTGGAAAAACGTTCAAATTTGGGGCGGCGGATATGTTCCGGGAGTTTCGTTTCACCCCGAAGAAGAGGGGCTGACGTATATCCGCACAGATGTGGGCGGAGCTTACCGGCTTGAGGCGAATAAGAGAGACTGGCTACCGCTTAATGATAACGCAGCAAGCGGATTTACCAGCGGTGGTGATATGGGTTCCATCGCCATAGGGCTTGATGGAGATGATCCCAACATGGTGTATGTTACAGGCGGGCTTTACCTAGACCTTCGCTGGTGCGGAGCGGCATCGTTTTTCAGATCGAGTAACAAAGGGGTATCTTGGACTAAAGTAGAGCTTAACAACACAAACGTGAGCGGGCTTAGTAACAGCACGACACGGCAGAACGATGACGGTAGCCGTTTCATGTGTCTTGGCGGTAACGCAGTAAATCGAGGGACGGGCAACCGCATAGCGGCGTTCAGCAATCTTGTTCTTCTCGGGACAGATCAGAACGGGTTGCTTATTAGCAATGACAAGGGGAATACTTGGAGTACGGCATCGGAATTTAGCAATACGGATGGAATAAGCGCGGTGCTGTTTGATAAAAACTACAATATTTTTGTTGCACCATTCGCGGGAGGCCTTTATAAAGGCAATCTCCCTGTCGTTGCCGGCGGGAATACAGTATTGAATTTTAGCAAGATGGGCACTTTTGATGGCATGATTTTCCAAATGAGTTATAGTCCGTCGGATCATTCTATTTGGTTCACAACTAATACCGACAGTCCTTTTGACCATAGCAGCCCAAGCGGCGGAAGCGTGTATAAGTACGACATATCTGCCGAAACTTTTACGCAGATTACCATGCCTGCTAGAACTACCAACTACGGTTACACCGGCATAAGCGTTAGCCCTACCGATCCTGATTATATCCTTGTTGGTACTGCAGGCTGGTGGAAAGGGACTGGCAGCAGCCCATTAGACGGTAACAATTTTACTCCACACGAAGCGATTTTCATGTCAACCGACGGTGGCACAACTTGGAGCGACATCTTGCTCGATGCAAGTTACGATACCGATGGTGCTTATAACGCTGCTACTCACAACCCACACTGGATTTCTGCGCTCGCTGTGAATCCCTTTGATTCCGATCATGTCATCTTTGGAACCGGTTACGGCTTATGGAGTACATTCAACGCCACAGCTGAGAGACCGTTTTGGGAATTTACCAATCGCGGAATTGAGGAGACCGTACCGCTCGGGCTTGTTAGCACCACGCGCGGTGCGCCGCTTGTGAGCGTGCTTGGAGATATCGATGGGTTTTATCACGATGATATTGACACCCCTCCGCTAAGGCGCCATAAATTAGGAGACGGAGAAGCTGAGGCCGGCACGAATTTTGACATTGACTTTGCAGGGCAAGTTCCCAACTACATGGTGCGCATCCACAAACATCAAGCTTCCAATTACGGCAACTACTCCGAAGACGGCGGCAAAACGTGGAAAAATTTTGTGGGTGCTCCGTCCGTAAATATAAATCCGCATGGTGAAAATAATTTTGTTGCGGTATCGGCTGATGCATCGGCTATTGTATGGAACATAGCCGGGCACGGAATTTTCCGCTCTACAAATAACGGCACAACATGGACAGCATCAACTGCATCTACTGCTTCACTTGCGGGGTTCAGGCCGGTTGCCGACAGAGTTACACCGGGAACTTTTTATCTATATAACCCCGACACGGGCACACTTCACAGAAGCACAGATAACGGTGCCACTTGGACTGCGGTCAACAGCAATCTCGCTGTAGAGGGCGGTGATTGGGCAAGATGGGCGTTCCGCCTGTATGCGTCGCCAGATCAGGCGGGTGAATTGTGGGCTACGCAGGGAACCACCGGCATCTCAGGTATTTGGCTTGGTGGGAGTGGTGGTATAAAACGTTCTACGGATGGCGGATCTACTTTTGCAACAGTAAACGGCTTGCCTTACGCAAGGTCAATAGGGTTTGGCAAGGGCACAACTTCGGGAGTTTCCGCTGTGTATGCAGTAGGCATACAAACAGACGGCCAGCCGCTTGGCGTATTCCGCAGCAACAACAGCGGTGGCACTTGGACACGGATCAACACAAACGCTCAAAGCTACGGCGAAATCACCATGGTAATCGGCGACCCTTGCATTTATTCTCGTGTATATTTAGGCACCAGCGGGCGCGGCATAATTTACGGCGAAGAACAGGGTAACACAAGCTCCTGTGCAGACCGTGAAGATTATGGTAGCACAACGTCTGTGCTTAGCACTCTCGCAGTAAAAAAGAAAGAGGGCGTTCGCTTGCGTTTTGATGGAACCCGTGTTCAAATTGAAAAAACATTGCCAAACGGCGAAGTCAAAATTTTCGATTTGAGGGGAAGATAAGAATGCCCGCAAGCGTGAGCACCATACACACAGATAAAATTTGCAAAAGCTACAGCAGCAGAACTGTGGTTAGAGATGTTTCCCTCAGCGTTTCGAGAGGCGAAATTGTTGGACTTTTGGGGCCAAACGGTGCAGGTAAAACAACGTCGTTTTACATGATAGTCGGGCTTGTGCGCCCAGATAAAGGGCATGTATTTTTGGACTCCAAAGATATAAGCTACCTGCCTATGCACAGTCGCGCAAAATTGGGGCTTGGTTACCTTCCGCAAGAGGCTTCCATATTTCGCAAGCTGTCCGTTGAAGACAATATAATGGCAATTTTAGAAACGCTAAAGCTAAATCGCAAACAACGCAAAGAAAGACTGGAGCAACTGCTTGAGGAATTTAAAATAACTCATATAAGAAAAACCACAGCCCATAGCTGCTCCGGCGGTGAGCGAAGGCGTTTGGAAATAGCCCGCGCCCTTGCAAGCGAGCCGGGATTTCTTTTGCTAGACGAACCTTTTGCCGGCATAGACCCCATAGCTGTGGATGATATAAAAACAATAATAAACGCGCTAAGAGCCAAGGGCATGGGAATTCTGATAACAGACCACAATGTTCGCGACACGCTATCCATAACCGACCGCGCTTATGTTATGTACAAAAGCGAGGTGCTAACAGAAGGCACTTCTCAATTCTTAGCTAACGACGAAGAAGCAAAAAGAATTTACCTTGGCGAATCGTTCTCTTTGGGTTAAGGCGCTAACGAAATCCGTTGAACGGTGTTCTTTGAAGTGTAGTTTTCTATAATCAAATTTCTTTTTCCCGGGAATGTTACGCTCAAAGAATCCCTTAGCCTTGAGGCTTCTTGGTGAAATTCCGCATCTGTAAAATCTTGATGCGTGCGGTAATAAACTGCATTTTCCGTAATCTCTACTCTCACATTATTGCCAAAAGCTTTTGCCAAACTGGATAGCACCATTTGCGCTTTTATTGCTCGCTCATAATTTTCTTTTGCTGTTCGGGCGGCAGCTTCGTTGCCTTCTCCATCAAGTTTTTCGGAAAGAGCCCTCCAAGCATCTGCATTAAAAGAATTTTTAACAAGGTCTTTTCTCAAATCTTCCGTGCTTTTTTCATCATTTGATCTTTCGTCTGCCTCGTCATCCATAACGTCTATGCCACCAATGCCGCCAACACCACCAGCGGCATTATTAGCAGCGTGCCTAGGCGCCTGCGTTGCTTGCGTGTTTTGGTTTTTAGGGGTATTGTCGGAATCTCCGGAAAAATATATAGCTATAGCCACAAAAAAACCTAGAATTCCAAATATTATCACCCAAAATTGCCATTCAATTTTTCTTTTTTTCCTAGGAGGAATGACTACATTAACTTCGTATTTTCTTCTTTTGTCTGCATTTTCCACTTCACAAATTGCCCCATATTTTTCAAGTATATTTTTAATAGACTGCACTTGCCCTTCGTTTTCTGTGGTCAGCACCTTAAACGGAGGATATTTCAGACCTCTAGATACCGTTTCCAAACTAAGCCCGGGCAGCCTAAATAGAGTCCGCTCAAGTGATTGTATATCCTTCTGCTCCTCTAATCCTGTAATTTTTAATATGTACACGAAGATAATATAGTAATTAATGATTAACTCAATGTTTGGGTATAGGGTATGGGGTATAGGGTATAGGCAATTCAAAAAAACATTGTTTTTAAGCAGATTTAACCGTTTATTTGTGCAGTTCCCTATACCCCACACCCCATACCCTATACCCAAGCGAGTAAATCAGCGTTTACTATAGTAAATACTAAGAAAAAAATTAATGGGACAGCAGTGAGAATTTCTACATTACACTCATGCAAAACGGAACCCTAACCACTAAAGAAAGGCTTGCCATTCCTTCGCAGAAAATGCCGGAGCTTTCACCCGAAGTTCGTTCAAAAAACATGGACGAGGTCGCCATTGGTTATAGCGAGGAACAGGCTATTACAGAAGCCAAGAGATGCCTGCAATGCAAAAAACCAAATTGCGTAGCCATGTGCCCTGTGCGCATCGATATACCGGGTTTTATATTGCATATCGCAGAAGGTGATATGCAAAGCGCTATAGATAAGATTAAAGAGACCTCGCTTTTACCGGCAGTGTGCGGCAGAGTTTGCCCGCAAGAACAGCAATGCCAAAAAAAATGCATAGTTGGCATAAGCCTGAAAGATGTGGAAAAAGCCGTTGCAATAGGCAGGCTGGAAAGATTTGCCGCAGACTGGGAAAGAGAGAGCGGCGAGATTAAGATTCCGCATGTTAAGCCCGAAACAGGCAAGAGGGTTGCAGTTGTGGGTTCCGGCCCTGCAGGCTTGGTTGTTGCCGCAGATGTTCGCAGAGAGGGGCATTCTGTGACCATTTTTGAAGCGTTCCATAAGTTGGGCGGAGTTATGCGCTATGGCATTCCGGAGTTTCGCTTGCCAAATTCCATTGTTGACAAGGAAATTGAAACCCTAAAAAAGATGGGTGTTGAGTTCAAAACAAATTTTGTGGTTGGCAAAACCCGCAAGCTTGCAGACTTATTGAAAAAAGACGGTTTTGACGCAGTGTTTATAGGCAGTGGTGCAGGGCTTCCGCTTTTTATGGGAATACCCGGCGAAGATTTGAACGGGGTATTTTCTGCAAACGAATATTTGACAAGAGCAAATTTGATGCGCGCTTATGAAAAGGGAGTTGCAGACACTCCGATTTGGGAAGGGAAGCAGGTGGCGGTGCTCGGTGGCGGCAACGTTGCTATGGATGCTGCGAGAATGGCTGTGCGCATGGGTGCAGAAAAAGTTCGCATAGTTTACCGCAGAACAGCAGCAGAAATGCCGGCAAGAGCGGAGGAAGTTCATCACGCTATGGAAGAAGGCGTTGAGTTTTGCTACTTGCAAAATCCTTGCGAAATTTTGGGCGATGAGAGCGGTTTTGTTCGCGGTTTGAAAATAGACAGATACAAACTCGGCGAACCTGATGCCCGAGGCAGGCCACGCCCTGTGAAGTTGGAAGGGGAAACCTTTGAGCTTGCGGTTGACACAGTTTTAGTTGCTATCGGCAATTCGTCTAATCCATTGCTCAGCCAGGGAACCCCGGAATTAAAAACAAATAAGTGGGGCAACATTGAGCTATCAAATCCGGAAACAAATGCAACGCATATGGAGCGTGTTTTTGCCGGCGGCGATATTGTGCTTGGAGCCGCAACAGTGATTCTTGCAATGGGAGAAGGTCGCAGAGCAGCAACGGGGATAAATGAAATATTACTTTCCGGCTCTTGATTCGCTGCGGTTTTTCGCTTCTCTTAACATAGTTCTGTTGCATTTTTCAACGTCTAATTTGCTTTCTTATTCAAAAGGAACTTTTTACGAACCAATAATAAAAGGACCGTTTTTTAGCGCAACAGTGTTTTTTTTGCTGAGCGGGTTTATCTATTCTATTTTGTTTAATAACGAAAAACGAGTACCAAAATTAAAACCTTTTATTAAAGAACGTTTTTGGCGGCTTTACCCTTTGCATCTGGTTTGCACCTTGCTCATTTTTGCCATAACAATTTACAGAACAAATCTTTTAAACGACACCGCTTATGCAATTAAAACTCTTACCTTGCACTTAACGCTCTCGTGGGCCTTTGTCCAAAAACTCGGGCATCACTTGAACCAGCCTTCTTGGGCTTTATCTGTATTTTTTCTGTGTTATCTTTTTACTCCGAGCTTTTCAAGGTTTTTGAACAAGCAAGGTAAAAAAACTCTTTGGCTGTTATTTTTGAGCACTTGGATAGTTCTGCTTTCATCCATTGTTTATTTTGATAAATTGCCAAGCATTCTTAGAGGCATCAGTTTTTTTAGCGGAATGCTGCTGGGAAAACTGTTCATAAATAATGCTATTCCGCTACCTAAAAAGGCTTTGCTAAACGATGCGCTTTTATTGCTCACTGCAATTCTTCTATGCTTAAATGTCTATTATTTTAAACAGATAAATACAGGGCTGTCTTATCATTTTGTTTCGCCAATTTTATACTCTCTGTTTTTGCTTTTTTTGGCAAACAACAAGGGGATCATAGTTAAAATTCTTTCTGTCTCTTGGCTCAGGAGTTTAGGCAAGGTATCTTTTTATGTATATCTTTTGCACGGTGTTGCAATAGAGCTTTTGCATTTGTTTTTGGGCAATGTTTTGTTTTGGTTATACAATCCTTTTAATAATCCCATTGCAACGCTGGCAATTTTAACAGTGCTCTACAGCAGTTGTTTAGCGTATGAGAAAATAAAAAAATAATTACTATAGTAAACGCTGATTAACTCAATGTTTGGGTATAGGGTGTGGGGTATAGGGAACTGCACAAATAAACGGCTAAATCTGCTTAAAAACAATGTTTTTTGCATTGCCTATACCCTATACCCCATACCCTATACCCAAACATTGAGTTAATCAGCGTTTACTATATTAACCCCATGAACTTCAGAGAAAAAAGAGAGAAGAAAGCGTTTTTGGCTTTGGCTGATGGCAGTGTGTTTCACGGATATTCGGTTGGAGCACTTGTTGATGCTTGCGGCGAGGCGGTTTTTAATACCAGCTTAAGCGGCTATCAAGAAATTTTGAGCGAACCTTCGCATGCAGGGCAGTTTGTGGTTATGACTGCACCGGAAATAGGCAATGTTGGCGTAAATGAAGAGGATATGAAATCCCAAAAGTTTTCCGTAGCCGGATTGGTAGTTAGAGAATTAAATGAACCGTCGAACTGGCGCAGCTCGGAGTCTTTGCAGGCAGCTCTTGTTCGCTATAATACTCCCGCTATTGCCGGTGTAGATACCCGAGCTTTAACTTTGCTCCTGCGCGAAAAGGGCAGGCAAAAAGCTTTTATATGCACAACCGGTAAAGTAGAACCTGAAGAGGCAGTTAAAAAGGCAAATCGTATGGAGGCTTAAGAAAAAAAGTGAAAGATTCCTGCAAAAAAATTCGCCAATTATTAAGCGAAGACGGCATACAGACCGCTCTGAACGATATGGCAAAAAAAATTGTAGCATGGGCTAAACGGGATTCCGTAATTCTGATGGGCATGGCTAGCCGTGGCATACCCATTGCACAAAACATTGCGCAAATACTCAAAGATGAATATGATTTATCCGTTCCTGTTGGCAGCATAGACAATTCATATTACCGCGATGACTTTCATTATCGCAAACGCATAAACAATCCGCCGTTGAAAATATCGGAAATGCCGGCTCATGTGGAAGGAAAAACAGTTGTTCTGATAGACGATGTTCTTTACACCGGGCGTTCTGTGAGAGCCGCTTTGCAGGCGATTTTGGATTTGGGCCGCCCGGCTGCCGTAAAACTTTGCGTGCTTGTGGACAGAGGTTGCCGCGAATTGCCCATTGCACCTGATTGCACAGGCATTTCAATAGAAACCGAACCTAAGCAAGAGGTGAGAGTTTGTTTAAGCCCTTACGATAAAGAAACGGCTGTGTGGCTGGTAGAGATAGAAGAGGAGGCCGCGTGAGTTCCTTGGAAATCAAACATTTACTGGGGTTGCAAGGAGTTAGCGCAAACGATATTCGCATTATTTTAGACAACGCCGCCGAGTTCAGGCAGGTTTTGGAGCGTAAGGTTAAAACGCTCCCAACGCTTCGCGGAGTGACGGTTGTAAATTTATTTTTTGAAAATTCAACCCGCACTCGCATAAGTTTTGAACTTGCAGAAAAAAGACTCTCCGCAGATATTGTGAATTTCACTACCTCAGGCTCCAGCGTTAAAAAAGGTGAAACGCTTTTAGACACCTTGAAAAATATAGAAGCAATGAAAATAGATGTGGTGGTGGTGCGGCATAAAGGAATTGGAGTTCCAAAGTTTTTGGCAGAGCATTCCAATGCGGTTATTGTGAATGCCGGAGATGGTTCGCATGAACACCCAACTCAGGCCCTTCTTGATATTTTTACCATGGAGCAAAGCCTTGGCAATCTCAAAGACAAAACGATAACCATAGTCGGTGATATTAAGCATAGCAGGGTGGCTCGCTCAAATGCTTGGGGGTTGCACGCTTTGGGTGCAAAGGTGAGATTTTGCGGACCCACAACTCTTATACCCCGCAATACCGGCATGCTTCCGGTTGAGGTATTCGGCGATGTTCGCAAAGCGGTAGATGGAGCGGATGCGGTTATTACGCTTCGTTTGCAAAAAGAAAGAATGGATGATTCTCTTTTGCCAAGCTTGAGAGAGTATCGTAATTTTTACGGCATCACTCGGCAAACTTTGGAAAAAGCTAAAAACAATGTTTTGATTATGCATCCCGGCCCGATAAACCGAGGTGTGGAGTTAGATTCGGATATTGCAGACGGTGAGAACTCCGTTATTTTAGACCAGGTCACAAACGGAGTTGCTGTAAGGATGTCTGTTTTATTTTTGCTATCGGGCGGTCGAGTTTAGAGGCGCCGTCCTATTTGCACTTTTACCCAATCGTTCGTTTTTGAGTCCCAGTAAATCAAATATGCGGTTGTACCGAAAATCACTTCTATAAAACCCGGTTTTTCTAATATGATTTTTTCTCTGGAAACGGTCACATATTCTCCTGGAGGTGCTGGCATAATGCCATTTTCCACTATTGTGTTTCTGTCTGCGTTGCCATAGGGTTTCAGCTCATAAGAACCGTCGCTTTGGGATAGGTTAATGAATAATGCCACTTGTCCTTTTTCGGGATTTAGCAAATAAGCTGCGGCATCTATAAGACCATCTCCGTTGAAATCTTCTTTTACATACGTAAGCAGGTTGTTGCTATTGTCTCTTCTAATCGGAAAGCTCGCCAACTCCCTTGCATCGTTTGGAAAACGCCATTCTTCCGGCGCAAAGAAAGGCACAGTGTCTCTAGTTAGCTGTGAAATTGGGAGTGCTTTTGGTTTTGTGTATTTAAAATCCAAGTTGCCGTTTACGCCTTGCAATTCCATTTCGGTTTCTGTCAGCAATAAAATTGGCAGTGATTTTCTCACTTGTTCTCTTATCATCCTTTCAACATCCCTTAAAGAACTTTGCGCAGCTTCTTCGTTATTTGCGGTGCCTTCCATTATTTCGAATGTGAAAATGCTCGGGTATTTTCTTAAATCCTGATTTCCTCTTTCCAAGCGGTAATCTCCGTCAATAGAAACTTTTAGTTTGTATTTCAGTTCTATTTTATCTGCCCCGAACTCCGGGTAATGAACGCTGTAGATGGCGGCTTCTGTAAATTTCCAGTCGTCCAGCATTAACCTCAATGTATCTTTTTCAAGGATAGTTATGGAGCTGGGATCCGGTGTTTGCGGTGCAGCCAAAGACCAATTTCCTACGATGGTTCTTTGGGTTATAGCGCTGCTGGCAAAAGCAGCAAAAAATAAAATGCCAAAAAGAACTTTTTTCATAGGTTTTAATATATAAAATTATGAGTAGCGCAAACGTGTTTTAGGAAAGCTTGGCCATGGTATCTTGTCTTTGTTTTTCAAAAACATACTGTATTATTTGCTCTTGAATTGCGTGAATTTCGCCTTCAAAAGCAACGCTATGCACCGTTTTTGAGGGGTCTTTATTGCATTGACCTGCCACTCTCACCACCTTTACTTGCAATTTATCTATTTGCCCATGACCCGGCAAGGCAAAGTCCAATCTTAGGTCAGTGCCGTTTTGGAGTTTGACCGGAAGCGCCATGCCAAGACCTCCACCGGACATATCAACTATTTTGCCAAAGAAAATGTCACCTATGTTATTACCTTCAACCTGAGTCACCTCAACCGGAATGTTAACATCTATGCGCACCCAATTCCTTTGCTGGGCACGATTTAATTTGGTTGAATGACCCAAAATAAGTTCATCACTCGAATCGCTCAACACCTGCACCTTGAAAGTATATTCCGCATCGCCGGGTCTGGTAAAATTCATGCTAACCCATGTTCCAACAGGAACCCTAGAAACTCCAGGGCGAGCTATGGACCAGTTTAATTCTTCTGAGTTGTGAATTTGACACATCTCTTTGTGAGCTGTAGGCTCACTCTCAATTTGCACCATACATTTTTCACCGCTCGCAAACTGCCTTGTTGAAATGAAAGGCACTTCTCTAGGCAAAGGCAAAAAGCCCATCGCTTTTCTCAAGCTCCTTATTTCTGCGAGTTTTTCTTTTGATATTGATTCGATTTTATTGCTTTTATAATATTTTTCAAGTGAATGCTCAAATACATTAGGGGATCTTATAATCGAATCCGGATCTTGCAAAACAGCTTCTTGCGCAATTTTTTTTAAGAGAGTTATGCCGCTTTGGCTTAATTTTAATTTTAATGCGCTAAAGTCAAATCTTTTCCAAGCCAAATCCAATAATTCTTGTTTAGCTTTATTTGCCCGCCGAATTTCGTAAAAAACCACTGCTACAACTAACAGTATTATAACAGACACTGCTACTATAATGAACGTTATTGAAAGATCTTTTTCAAAGGCTTGCTTAATAGAGCCAACAAACTGGTCATAAGCCTTAATGCTATCGGATCTTTGCTGTGCAGTCTGAGCAAAGACCGAGCCAAGCATAGCAACAAAAAATAAAAACTTATATGAAACAGAACGCATTCAAGAGTAACATAGAAAATTACACCGAGACTGCTATTTCGCTGACGGCTATGCTCGGAACTCTAACGCTCGAAAAAGAGTCATTATACTCATTGCTCATATCAACTATGTTTTTTACCATGTCAAAAAAGTTAGCAGAAATGGTCAAATTATCCGTTGCATGTATAGGAACGCCGTTTTCGCACCAAAAGCCCTGCGCTCCTATGCTGATTTCGCCGCTAACCGAGTTGCAACCGGAGCTTCCCTCCAAGTGGCTTATCAGAAGGCATTTGGAAAACAGAGACAAGAGTTCTTTTTCAGAAAGTTTGCCGAGCGGAACAACGGCATTCATAAAGCTCGTCTCTGCCTTGCCGGAAAAACCTCGAACACCATGCCCCGTGCTTTTGCATTTTTCCTTTGAAGCGGACTCCAGATTGTGCAAAAAATTCTTAAACACTCCGTTTTCAATAATGCCTAGCGTAGCGGTTGGAACTCCTTCGCTGTCTATGAGTATTGAGCCGGGCAAATCGGGGCGCAAAGGTTCGCTGAAAAGCGAGAATTTTTCGTTTGCAATATTTTCGCCAAGGCGACCCTTCAATCTAGACAAACCCTTTTGCGCATTGTCTGCAAAAAAAGACGGTAAGTATAAGGATATTATTTTCGCTGAAACTCTATTCGATAAAACCACGGGTACCTTCCCGCCTTTCACAGGTTTGGGAGACAAAAGCTCCTTTGCCCTGCGAATAACTTCGCTTGATATTTGCTCTTCGGAAACAATATCAAAATCTCTGCCGCTCTTGCTATACCAGCCCATTTTAACAATGCCGTTTCGCTCTGCAACCGCACCAACGCCTATGCCAAAATCATTTCTTTTATCTTTGAAAAAAACACCTTTACTGTTTGCAAAAAATGTTGTAGAAGAAGAAACTTCCGCACCCAGGTCGGGGACATTTTTAATTTCGTCTGATGCTAAAATTTGTTTCTCAATGCTTAGGCATGTGTTTAGCAAACAATTTATATCAATGCTTTCCAGCTTGGGGTTGTAGGTTGGCAATTCGTTGCTTATGGGCACAGGCTCCGGCAAATCTATGTTTAAGGCTTCTGTGTACTCGCTGTTGGAAATGGCATCGGCAAGAGTTTGCGATAGAGACTCTTTTGAAAATTTTTCTGTGGAAGCATAACCCGGTTTTTGATCTTTAAAAATGCGAATGCCTATTCCACACGAGTTTGAAATTTCGGTATTTTGCAAAGCTCCATTGAAAACAGAAATTCCATGGCTATCATAGCTTCCCGCTAAAATATCAAATTGCTCCGCACCGTTTTTTTTTGCGATTTCGGACAGGTACTCAATTGCATCATTCATGTTCATTTTTAATAAACACCTCATTGCTGTCTTTTTTAATCCAATTTACCAAAATCGAAACTCTATATTTTGAGTTTAACATGTTCCAATAAAATTCCAAAGTTTCTTGAGCGGTAGCTTTTATGGGCATGATTTTTGGCAAACCGATAAAAGATACAAGGGGATCTTCTTCGCCTTCGTAGGTGGTTAGCATTTCGCCCATGCCTAGGGTGCCGGCTTCTTTTTCAATAAAAATAGCTTCACGCTTTGGGTTTTCTTTGCAGCTCGCTTTGAGTATTGAAAGGGCATAAGAGTTTGGATAAAACACGCCGGATATTCTTGGGGTGTAGTTTGGGGCATCGGGTTCGTAGGTTCTGGTTTTGAGTGCTTCTTCAAAGGTTTTGCCTTTTGCCAAAAACTCGGCTATGGTATCGGTTTGGTCACCGTTGCTTATTATATGCACATTGCCCATAGTTCTCAGCGGGGTATATATTATCAGGCTTGGGTCTGTGAGTTTTTTTTCATCAAAAGCTTTTGTGCTAACAGAGCCGTCTTTGTTTTGAATAAAGATTCTGTTCTTGCTGTTTTCGCTACGACCCATAAGCCAATATATTTGAACTCGTTCGCCGCTAGGAGCAAAGCCCATCACAATTCCCCGCCCCGGATAAGGATTGCCTTGTAACCAATCTACTGAACTTTCAACAAAACTCTCAACTCTCAACTCTCAACTCTCCACTCATCTCATGTCAATTTCATCTGTGCCCGGTGGAGATTTGAATTTAAAATCTTTTTCAGTAAATTTTCCTTTGCTCAAATTTTCAACGGAATACCAAACATCGTTGTTAAAATTATCTTTTGTAAACAAGCGAACCGGAGAGCAGTCGTTTGGGGAAAGCCACACTTCCATTGCTCTGAATTGGTCTTTGTATTTATCTGGGTTAAGGTTTAAAACATGAACGCTTCTGCCTTTCCACAATTCTCGTTTTGCGCTGATTGCTTTTGTGTTAAGGTAACGAAAAAGGACTTCGGTAGGCTGCAATTGGTTTTCCAAATCGGATATGAGCCTTATTAGCACTTGTTTTTGCAACGGGTTATATTGCCATAAATTTACACCGTCGCTCAGAATTTGCATATCCGGCATTGTTAGCGCAAAGCGGTTATTGTTTGCGGTGAGCAGGGTTCCGCTCCTTTGAATTTCTTCACCGGTACTGGCAACTCTGGTGAGCATTTGAAAGTCAAATTTAACCTCAGCATCTTTGCCAAAGTAATCAACGGAGCACTTGAGCAGTGAATCTGCCTGTGAGGCAAACACCGGAGCCAGGGTCAAAAGGAAAATGGTTAAAATTTTCAGATGCATGAGGGGAATATACAAAATTACTCCATAGCCAAGAGCTTAAGCTCTCGCCTTATCTTTTCTGCACTCAAAACATTATACCTGTGAACTCCCAAGCCGGTAAAACATGAACCGTTTTGCCTTTTTTTATTATTTCATCTCTTGAATTTCTAGTGAGTATATAACCTTCTTTGGCGTTGAAAAAATCCAAAGCAGAGAAAACACCATTAATTTCGCGATCTTGATTGTCTATGTTCATATCGTAACAAACTTGAATGCAAAGCGGATTTTTACGAGGGTTTGCTATAAAATCACACTCGGAATTTGAATTTGAAAAATAATAGAGTTCTTTTGTTTGCAAACGCAAATGATTAAATACAAAATTTTCCAATAATGCTCCGAGGTTTTTGCTGAAAGAAAGTGAAGCTACTTGTATAAGCCCCAAGTCTGAAATATAAACTTTTTTCGGTGCAAGGCTTTGGGCTTTAAGGGACCATGCAAACTGCGGTATTATTTGAATTAAAAAAGAAGATTCAAAATAAGATAAGTATTCAAGAACTGTAGTTGAAGATTTTACATCACATACGGAAATTAGTTTGCTTGGCGAAATTTTTTGTGAAGCATTAGAAGCTAAATAAGAAAACAAGCGGCGAAGCGAATCGGCATTTCGTAATTTATAGCGTGCGGCAATATCTCTATAAAGTATGTCATTTTGCAAATTGGCTAATATGTCTGCGTCTCTCACTTTAAGGTATTCGGGAAAGCCGCCTGACTGCAAATATTCATCAAGAGATTCTGCGCTCCGTTTTTTCTTTGCCCATCTCAAGAATTCCGAATAGGAAAACGGAAATAGTTCTTTTTCCAAGTGTCTGCCGGTAAGTTTGGTGCCAAGTTCCTTGCTAAGCATTGAAGCATTTGAACCTGTTAAAACAATGCGAAATCTTTCGTTTAATTTTTGGCGTATATATAGTTCCCATTTTGGTGCATTTTGAATTTCATCAAAAAAGAGCAATTTGCATTGAGAATCCTTAATTAGCTTGTCAAGTAAGCGATAATCTTCCGTTTCAAATGAAGAAAGGCGTATGTCTTCAAAATTCATGTAAAAATAATCTTGCCCTGTTTTATTTACATACTGCTGCACCAAAGTGCTTTTTCCACATCGTCTTATTCCCACCACTACCAAAGCATGAGAGTGCAGCTCCGGCAGTTTTGGTAACAAATCACGCTCTATGCCGGTGTCTGCGCCCACGGCAAATTCCTTTTGCGAAAACGCAATATCAGAAAGTTCTGAAAGTTTCATTTTTCACCTCAAAAATATTTCATTAGTAATGAAATATATACACAATTACTAATGAAATATATATTTCACTGCTATTGGAATAATATAGAAAGTTATCAATGACGTGATTGCCCTTGCACACTAAGTCCTCAGGGCCAATGCATCTTAATTTTTTAATATGGGGGAATTACCCGCGCTTCGCACGGTTCACCAGCGAAATGTAAAGCGGAAAGTGTTGGAATGAATTTTGGAAGCTAGTGTCCGTTGCATCTTGGTTTAGTCAAGGTAAGTTTGATTTTGACAAACCTCTTAATAGAAGCATTGGAAGAAAAAGTTCAATTTCTTTTAGTTGGCGGAATTGCGGTAATTGTACCCTAACGCTAAGCATTATTTTCCAGCATTTCTTTCACGCTTATCTTTGTCTTTGGGTCTATAAAATTTGGAGCTACCTCGTGCAGGGGGCGCAAAACAAATTCTCTTTGCGCGATTAACAGGTGGGGGATAGTTAAGTTTTCGCTTTCTAAAATTTCGTTTCCGCAATAAAGCAAATCCAAATCTATTTCTCTTTCTTTCCATTTTTCTCTTTTTTGTCTACCCATTTTTTGTTCAATACTTTTGCACAGCTTTAAAAGTTCTTGCGGAGTTTTTGCCGAAAGAAAACCCACAACCTGATTTAAAAATTTTGGCTGTTCTGTTTCCCCCCAAGGCTCTGTTTCATAAACTTTACTTTCCAGCCAACCCTCAGACTCTGCAATCTTCAACAATCGCCTAGCCTCCGCCAGCCACTCCTCTCGCACCCCAACATTCGAACCCAAAGAAATAAAGATTTGCCTCAATTTAAACCCCTAGTGCTTTGGGATATTATTATGCATAAGTTCATGTCCCTTGTCCCATGTTCCAAAACAAGGAAGTCAGAGTTATTCATTACTTACTCTCAATTCTCTAGAATTTTCGTTTGTTATTTTTATTGTAATTCTGTGTGTTATGTTCAGCGGAAAGTTCCCTGCCATTTGCGGCCATTCTATTAGGGTGATTCCTGAGGTTAAATCTTCAATGCCTATGTCTTGCAGATCGTTTGTGTTTTTTAAGCGGTACAGGTCAATGTGGTAAATGGGTGGTTCGTTTGGGTATTCATGGACTATGGCATAGCTGGGTGAATTTACCGTTCCGTTAAATCCAAGCCCCTTGCAAATTCCTCTGCAGAGCGCGGTTTTCCCTGCGCCTAAATCACCTTCCAAAGCAACCACATCTCCCGGTTTTAATTTTTTGGCAAAAGAAACCCCCCAAGCCTCGGTTTGAGCCTCGCTGTGCATTAAGCCATCAGTTGAATTTTCCACCACAGCATTGTAATTTAGGAATTTTAGATGCGTTTGCCCTGACATAAATAGAAATAGCGTTTAGCCCAATGGATTGAGCCGATTTTTCTATATTAATCTACATATCACCCCCAGCCCAAAGGTATTTCATTATGAAAACTTTACTATCCATAGATGGCGGCGGCTTATTCGGAATCGGAGTCGCAAACTGGCTACCCAAGCTCGCAAATAACTGGAAATTTGACTGCTATGCAGGAACTTCCGTGGGTTCCATATTGGCGGCTTGCTACGCAATTGGAATGTCGCCGGCAGAAGTTCAGAGACTGTTTAACAGCAGCTTGCCTAAAAAAATATTCACTAAAGAAACTCCTCCTATAATTCTAAAACCCGCAAAATATAAAACTAGCGGAGCTAAGGAAGCTTTGGAGGGAGTGTTCAAGGATATAAAAATCAGCCAAGTGAAAAATCCACTTGTTATAGTAGCTTGGAACTACGACAAGAAAAAGGAAAAAGTATTTAGCCAAACCAGCAACAGCTCTTATTTATTAAGAGATGCCGTTTTGGCCTCAATGAGCGCACCTACCTATTTCCGCTCCGTAAAGCTTATGAATGAAAAAGGCATAGAGGAGCAGCTAGGAGATGGCGGCGTGTGCGGCAATGATCCTTCCTTGGCAGGAATTGCAGAAATGCTAAAAGCGAAAAAAATGGATATTAGCGACATTAAGTGCTTGTCCATAAACACTGGCGGAGAGCCAAAGGAAAAGAAGATAAAAATAGGTAAAATGACGGATTGGCTTCCAGTGCTTACCGGTGTAATAACTTCAGGCAATGTTGCTTATACTTCTTATTGCGTAGAGCGTATAATGGGCGATAGATATTTAAGAGTTTCTCCTGAAAATTTGCCCAACTGTTCCATGGATAATTTCAGTCAAGTTCCAGAAATTAAAAAAGCTTGGCTGAAACACCCCGAAAAGGCTGCTGTCAATTTTTTGAAGAAGGCATAAAAAGGGCAAGAAGGGGTAGCGGAAAACGCTGTAGGGGCGTTGCGTGTCAACGCCCCGTAAGCGGTTGAAGCGAGGGGAAAACTTTCCCCTACACTCTTGCTACGGCTTCGAAAAGAATGGGAAAAAAATCGGTAACTTGTTAAGGGATTTATGTGCGTTGTTGCTTCAACTTCTATTTTTGTATAAGTATCAAGCAAGTCTTTAATTGTTACGATTCCCCAATATTCATTATCTTTTTGCACTACGATCGGATTGTACAGTTGTGCCTGCGGTCTTTGCATAGCAAACCTGGATGCTTGATCAATGGGCATGTTGTAATCTACTTTTAAAAAATTAATATCCATTGCTTCCTTAATCGTTTCCTTTGAGTGTAACCAAAAACCATTTTTGCCGTTCATTAACTCGTTTAAAGCTGTTTTTGTCATGAAACCAAGTGCTTTGCCGCTATCTACAACAGTAAATTCGGTTATGGTAGGGTTGCGTTTTAGGGCCTCGTAAATTTCACCGATCTTTTTGTCGGAAGTAAAGGTGTATCCGAGTTTGGATAAATTTCCTACGATAGGGTAAATTGAGTTTTTTATATTTTCATTACAGTGTTTTGAATTGAGTTTTTTTATAAGATCAATTTTGTCCTCAGTAATTTCTTCAAATTTTTCTTGCGGAATGCCTAAAAAATATCCTTGCCCAAAATCAACTTTTAATTTGACGAGTATTTTTAACTCATCTTCTGTTTCTATACCTTCTGCAATCAATTTCATCCCTGCGTTTTTCCCAAAATCAACCAAAGATTTGCACAGCAGCATTTTTGTTTCATCTTTATCTATGTTCCGAACAAGATTCATATCTATTTTAATAATATCGGGTTTTATGCTTGCTATCGTGTTGAGACCGGAAAAGCCTGCTCCCACATCATCTATGGCTATTTTAAAGTTCTGCTGTTTATAATGTTTTATGGAGCCAAGAAAAACATCGCTATCTGAAACTGCAACGCGTTCGGAAATTTCAAATATTATATTGTCGGAGTTCAGTCCGTATTCTTTTAGGCGTTCTATTGTAAATCCTCCCCTGAATTTTTCGTCGTGTATAATATTAGGTTCCACGTTGAGAAAGAGTTTTTTTTCACCCATATTTGCAGCATTACATAAAGATTTTTCTCTGCATAATGTTTCCAATTCCCATGCTTTTTTTGCTTTATCGGCAATTTTAAAAAGTTGTTCGATATTGATATCAATTGTGCCATCCGTTATTCTGCTGAGGGCTTCAAAACCAAAAATTTGCCCATCAATTAGCGATGCAATCGGCTGATATACCGGTTTTATATATTTGCCTTCTAAAACTTTAATTAATTTTTGAAATTCAATTTCTGTTTGGATGTCGCTTTTCATGAGGTTAAATTTAGAAACACAATACAGACATTTAGGTTAAGTAAAAGTTAAAAAAATGTTAAATTACGGAAAATGGAGAAACCACTGTGTCTTAACTTCGAGTGCGTTTTTTCCGGGACGGTTCAATCATTGCGCATTTACCGCGCTGAATTCCAGTTCGGAATAATTTTTTACCGCTAAATTCAAGCGATATTCATTTGGGAACAAACAAACCAAGTTTCCATGCTTATCGTGCATGCAATCTCCCTTATATTCCTTTGCAAACTCTTCTTGTTTTTTATTATCACCGCTAAGCCACCTTGCGCAAAATACCGGAATTTTATCCAGATGAACCTCAGCGCCATACTCATTTTCCAAGCGATGTTTTAGAACGTCAAATTGCAGTTCGCCCACAACCCCTATAACAGGGAGAGCGGAACTCAAAGCAGAGAATAGCTGCGTTGCCCCTTCTTCTGAAAGCTGTGTGAGACCTTTGCCCATTTGCTTGCTTTTTAGCGGATTCAAAAGCGTTACCCTTGCAAAAAATTCCGGTGCAAAATCCGGTATGCCGGCAAATTTAAATTTCTCGCCTTCCGTAAAAGTATCACCTATGTTGAAAAGACCGGGGTCGTTTATGCCAACAATATCTCCGGCGTATGCTTTATCTATAACCTCTTTGTCTTGCGCTAAAAAACTTGTTGGAGCGGCAAGGCGAATTTCTCGCCCTGTGCGACAATGCAAAACCTTGTTCCCTCTTTCAAAAGAGCCGGAGCATATGCGCAAAAACGCTGTGCGATCTCTGTGCTTCGGATCCATGTTCGCTTGAATTTTAAACACAAATGCGCTGAATTTATTTTCTTCAGGCTGAACTAAACGAATATCCGATTCGCGAGGCATGGGTGGCGGCGAAATGTTTGCAAACGCATTCAAAAGCTGCCTAACGCCAAAGTTATTTACCGCGCTTCCGAAAAATACGGGGCTTTGTTTGCCGGCCAAATATTTTTCCTTGTCAAAAGGTTCCATGGCCTGTGTTACAACATCGTAGCGTCCTTTAAATTCCTTTATATATTCTTCGCCGCAAAGTTCCACAAGTTTTGGATCATCAACGTTCAGTTGCAAAATTTCTTGTTTGCCTTCTTCTTTGTTGAACATGTGAAACGTGTTGTCTGCAATGCAATAAACGCCTTTGAATGATTTGCCATAACCTATGGGCAATGTAAATGGGCAGGTTTGAATTTGCAAAACACTTTCAATTTCATCTAAAAGTTCCAAAATATCACGGCCGTCCAAATCCATTTTATTTATAAATGTGATTATTGGGGTTTTGCGCATTCTGCATACATCCATAAGTTTTATGGTTTGCCTTTCTACTCCGTTCACAGAGTCAATCAAAACCAAAGCGGCATCTACAGCTGTTAGGGCGCGGTATGTGTCTTCGCAAAAATCTTGGTGACCGGGTGTATCCACCAAATTGAAATAGCAACCTTCAAAAGGAAAATTCAAAACCGATGAGCTAACGGAAATTCCTCTCTGTTGCTCAATCTTCATCCAGTCGCTAACCGTATAGCTTCTATTAGCTTTTGCCCTAACATGTCCGGCTTCTCTAATAACCTTTCCATACCACAAAAATTTTTCCGTAAGCGTAGTTTTCCCCGCATCGGGGTGTGAGACTATAGCAAACGTGCGTCGCAAAGATATTTCAGAAGCAAGAGACATTTTGGCGGTAATGTAGAAAATTTTTCTGTGCTGGTTTGGGCATGCCGCTACCAAAGGGTCGCCCCTGCGGGGGCTAATCCAAATACTTTACCAATGTTGAGCGGTGCATTCCGAGTTGTTCGGCTATTTTTTTTTTTGGCATTTTTTGCTCTAATAACTTTTTCGCAAGCGATTTTTGCATAGTGAACTTATTTTTTTTTGATTTTGAGCCATGTGGTCTGCCTACATGATTGCCTTCTGCTCTTATGCGTGCGAGTGCTTCTTTTGTGCGTTGTGAAATGAGTTGGCGTTCTATTTCGGAAGATAGACCAAAAGAACGCACATTGGTATCTTTTGACTGGGCAATTAAGAACTTGCTCAGGAACAAGGCTGATTATGTGATTCTTGAAGGTTTTTAACAACTTTGCTAGACAAAAAGATAAAAATCAAGAGTTTGCCAGATAGCGAAAGCAATAAAGACTCGAAAGATGGGAAGTATAATCGTGTGGATGTGCTGACAGAAGAAAACGATAGTACTTTGATTATGATAGAAATTCAGTTTACCGAGGAAATTGATTATTTTCATCGTATGCTTTTTGGTTCTTGCAAGACCGTAGTGGATTATTTTAGCAAAGGCATGCCTTATTCCAAGGTGAGAAAGGTTTATTCTATAAATGTTGTTTATTTTGATTTAGGTTCCGGCAAGGATTATATATATCACGGTACCACCACTTTCAAGGGTTTGCACTATAAGGATGAATTGGAGTTAACTTCTGAGCAGCGCAATGAATTTGCGAAACTTGATATAAAGGATATTTATCCTGAATACTACATAGTCGTTCCTTATAAATACATTAGTTCCGTATTTATTCGTATTTATTCACTAAAAGGCCTTGTATTTTTCTACCATATTTGTTATATTTGTTGTATAAAAGGCGGTAGAAAATGATAGGAAAATTACCACGGACCCAGCAGCGCAATTTGTTTCGCACCATGCTCAAGGA
>JAITUM010000124.1 GCA_031286305.1 Candidatus Fibrimonadaceae bacterium
CCCTTGGAGGCAAGGACGCTACAAATAGAAGCCGTGAGGGTGGTCTTACCATGATCAACATGACCAATGGTGCCAATGTTGCAGTGAGGCTTAGTGCGCTCAAATTTCTCTTTTGCCATAATCTCAGTCTCCAAACAAGTTACAATACTATCCGGTTCGTTTTGGCAAAAACGAGCCGGACCTTAATTTTTAAAGCCCAGAATGGGAATTGAACCCATGACCTCTTCCTTACCAAGGAAGTGCTCTACCCCTGAGCTACCTGGGCGGCGGCAAAAGTGGGTGGAAGTGGTTTCGAACCACTGTAGGCGTAAGCCAGCGGATTTACAGTCCGCCCCCTTTAACCACTCGGGCATCCACCCAAAGCTTGTCAGCCGAAGATAGGATTTGAACCCACGACCGGCTGATTACAAATCAGCTGCTCTACCAGCTGAGCTACTTCGGCAGCTTTCTTACCAACTTATGCGGGGTCGTATAAGTTAGGAACTCAAATATAGAAAATAAAAAAAGGTTTGTCAAGGGCTTTTTTAAATAAATGTTGATTTTTTTGTTTTGGGAGTAGGGAACGGGGAGTAGGGAGTGGAAAAGCGGTGCAATTTGAGTTAGCCCCCTCACCGCAAAAACCTCCACAAACTCATAGTGCTCACCCCAAACTCCTTCGCTATATCCTCCTTCAGAACCCCAGCCCTCAGCATCTTACGCAGCTTCTTTTTCCCAGTCTCCAGCTTCTGCATAGTCTGGCTGCCCTTCGGGCGACCCAGTTTTTTTTCCCCCGGCCTTAACCCTCGCCAACGCCTCCTTTGTCCTCGCAGAAATTAAATTACGCTCAAATTCCGCAACAAGACCAAAAACAACGGCCAATACTTTGCTCGGAATATCAACGCCAAGCCTGTAATTCTCCTTGATAGTCCAAACTTGGCACCCCTTTTTCAGGCAAACGCTTAAAATATCCATTATCTCAAGCATGTTCCGTCCAAGCCGTGAAATTTCTGTTGCAACTATTATATCGTTTTTTTTTACCTTCCTCAGCAAGTTGTTCAATTTTCGCTCTTTAAGGTCTTTTTTAGAGGAAATTTGCTCGGTCACCCATTTGTCAACAGAAAAACCCTCTTTTTGAGCGAATTTCGCTATCTCAAATAGCCCATTTTCAACATTTTGATGGACAGTTGACACCCTTACATAGCCGTATATCATTGGGAAAAGTTAGAAAAAACATCATATAACAAAAAAGGTAGTTTTTTTGTTATGCATAAAACCTTAAAACATGGAGATTGCATTATGGGCAAAAAGGAAAGCGTGCAGGGAACGAACAAAGTTCAGGGACCTGACATGAGCAATAAAATAACCGTAAATGGCATTGAAGTTTCAATCAAAGGCAAGAATAAGGCTACATATATTTCATTAACCGATATAGCAAAATTGGAAAAAACAACTGATCCACGATTTGTCGTTAAAAATTGGATGCGGTCAAAAGAAACCATTGCTCTTTTAGGTCTTTGATAAATCATAAACAATGAAAGTTTTAACCGAGTCGAATTCGACACGGTTAGCGAAAAAATTTTTTCTATATTCCCTCCATGAGTAAACAAAGTATTTCCTCAAATAAAAATTATGCAAAGATTCTGCGGCAGGTTGTTGCAGAAATCAAACAAACACGGGTTGTTATCGCAAATCGTGTAAATACCTCAATGATTCAAATGTATTGGAATATCGGGAAGCATTTGTCAAAAGAAGGTTTGGAAAAGGGGTATGGCGGAGCGGTCGTTAACAAGCTTTCAGTTGATTTAAAAATAGAATTTCCAGATGTAGCTGGCTTTTCATCTCGTAATTTATGGGACATGAAAAGGTTTTACGAATTTTATTCGACCAAAATTATAGATGAAAAACTGCGACAGGCTGTCGCAGTTTTATCTTGGGGACATCATTTGCTAATAATAAACAAGATAAAAGACGTAAATGAAGCTCTATATTATGTGGAATCTGCCATAAAAATGGGATGGACTCGTAATTTACTGTTGAATTTTATAAAAGCAGATTCTTATAAAAATACAAAATTGTTGCCAAAGATGAATAATTTTAAGAAAGCTTTACCGGAAAATCTGCAAGAGCAAGCCAGTGAAATATTAAAAAGTTCATACAGCTTGGATTTATTAGGCATAACAAAACCGCTGAAAGAGCTTGATTTGGAAAAGAGAATAGTTGAAAAAATAAAGTTATTTTTGCTGGAACTGGGAGAAGGTTTTACATTCATTGGAAATCAGTATAGAATTTTATCTGGGACTAAGGAGTATTTTGTTGATTTATTATTTTTCAATAGAGTGCTAAAATCTTTGGTTGCCATTGATTTGAAAATCGGAGAATTTGAACCTGAGTATGTCGGCAAAATGAATTTTTATTTGGGTCTCTTGGACGATAAAGTAAAAATGAAAGGCGAGAATCCTTCTATTGGCTTGATTTTATGTGCAAGTAAGGATAATGTAGATGTTGAAATTGCCTTGCGAGATGTTAATAAGCCCATCGGTATTGCCGAGTATAAATT
>JAITUM010000150.1 GCA_031286305.1 Candidatus Fibrimonadaceae bacterium
ACAAGCGCGCTATTTGCATTCTTTGCAAAAAAAGCTTTCTCCATGCAAAATGAGTTTGGCTTGTGCTTAATAATCAGTTGCTCCAGTTCGCTAACTATATGTCCGATTTTAAAAATGAGTTCTTTGCTTTTTGGAGGGCGAATAACTCCATAATCCAGAACCGAGGTTTTGTTTCCCGTTAAGCTCAAAAAGGCAAAACCGGTTGCATAGCTGCCGGGATCAATACCCATCATAATGGTTGGGCTCAAAACTCTCCTTAATCCGTAACAAAAACCATTGAGTTTTGCATGGCTTCGTGGCTTTCAATCAAAATTTTATCAAGCTTTTGCGGAGTCATTTTCAGCAAGTCCCAAGATTTATCTTCCATAATGGGTATAGAGCTATCGCAGGCATGCCCAAGCTGCAAACCCCTAGCCAAAACATCGGCCAGCTTTACAACTGCAACCAATTCGCCGTATTTGCCGGACACTGCAATATCTTTATGATGATTCGTGAGCGCAGCGGCAATTTCAGCAGGCAGTTTCCATTTGTCATTTACCCAAACTGCAATGTCTGTGTGATCAACTCCCAGCAACTCTTTTTCTGCATCCAAAAATAGTCCCTTTCTGCCTACGGCAAGGTTTATGCATTTTGCAAAATCTTCCGGAGCGCATATAGCCAAAACTAGTTTGCCAATATCGTGCAAAAGACCTGCAGCAAAAGCTTCTTCTTGCTTCGAGGGAAGAACTTCCTTTGCTATTAATTTTGCAATGGCTCCTACCGCTGCCGAGTGTTTCCAAAAAGCAGCAAGGTTAAAACCTTTTATGGGATTTTTCAAATTCAACGCAGATAAAACACTGGTTGTCAACACAATATTTTTGGTTGCACTAAAACCTAAAACTGCAATGGCATGAGAAACCGTATTGACTCTGCCGGTTAAACCATAAAATGCGCTGTTGGCAATTTTTAATATTTTGGAAGCTATAACTTGGTCACTGGATACAGCTTGCCCAACATCGCTTGCAGAGGTGCGAGGCTCAGACAGCATTTTGCTTACAGTAAAAAATACGCTTGGGAGCGTGGGTAGCTCACCCATGTTCTTAATCGCAATTTCTAATTGTCTGCTATTGGTCACTTGACTCCCGGTTTCGTATTAAGGCCTCATAAATTATCTGCATGGAATTGTTCACAATTTTACCATCAAACAATTCTTCTAAAGATATTTTTGGAATTTCCGCAGCTTGCACCACTGCAATACCCTCTTCCCCAGGCTCCGGCTCTCCTTCTACGATGACTGTAGAAATACCTCGCTGTGCAAGCCTTGCGGCAAAGGCTGCCGTTAAAGCAGTGCCTTTTTCCAAAAGAAGCCCTCCGTGAGCATTTTTCAAAGGCTCTGCCAAAATCATTCCGTCTTTCACGGCCTTAATGCTTATCTTGCGCATGATGTATCTAAGGTAATATAGAAAAGAATAACTGTACCCTCCTTCATTTTGCTCTCTTTAGAGCTTCAAGTACTGCTTCGGAGTTTTTTTCTTCGGCTGCTTTATTGGGAAAATAGGCTTGGGCTATTTTCAATTTATTTTTGTCTGAGTTTTTTAATACGGCTATGTAATAAATTTGAGGCTCTGTGTGGTAGTTTTGCAGGCGAATTAAATAGAAATTTTCTTCGTTTTTAAACTCTGTGCTATAACTGTACTTAAAAAATTCCAGCATTGCATTTGCCCAAAATTCTGCTGTGCCCTGAGGTTTGTTTTTTCTTTCAAACGCCCAAAATTTTGCATTCAACGCAGAAGCTGCACTCCATTTTTTTCTAGTATTTTCAATTTCTACAAAATCTTCTGGTACCTTAAGTTTTATTTTTTTGCCTAGATTGGAATTTGTATCAATCAATTTTATAAACCATTCAAAGGCTTTTATTTTTGTGCGAAGCGGAACCGCTTGCGTTGATGCGTTGCTTACCCAAAGATTTATGGTTGAGAATGCAGCGCGGCGCAGCAATTCTTTTTCTTCCAGTTTTCGTTGCTCAATCTCATCGCTTATCCTTTGAATTTCTTTTAGAAGCGTAATTTTTTCTTGTTGTGTTTTTGCTGCAGCCAAAAGTTTTTGTAATCTGGCTAGAGTATTTTCTGCTATGTGCAAGCGAGCTGCATTGTTTGTGTAAGCATCTGTGATATCATTTGCAGAAATATTTTTGCTCATTACATGCCCGAGCGTTAAAACATAATCAAAAAAAGTTTTGAATTCAGCCACAGGAATTTGCAATGATACATAACCATTTTTGCGGTGGCTAACAGAGCCGCCTTTTGCCTTTACCATTTCAACAACCGTGTCTATAACTGCTTCCGGCTCCGAGCTTCGCATACGAATATTGCCATTGTAATTAACCATCCGTACAGGTGCTGGGGTTGTATTTTGCGCACTTTGAGATTCCTCTCTCCTAGATTTTGCGCCTGCGCTACCACCCATAAGCCCACCGAGCATATCTTCTATACCGCTGGTGCCGGAACCTTCTGCATATCCTTCGCTATCATCTGCGATGGATTCTGCCATATATACATCAGATGTTGCTTTTTGACCGCATGCAAAAAGCAAGAAAATAATGGCAAGAAAAATAAAACGACACATAGAGGCAATTTAGAAATTTAACGGTTGTTCACAACTAATCATTATTATGCGAAAGACTTTTTAGTAAGAAAGGTTGAACTAGGCAAAATAGTATTATTGGAGGTATTGAAGCAATTACCGAAAATGCCATCAAAAGATCCGGACGGCTGGCCATTTGACCTATTGCAAGTCTTATACCAACCGGCAAAGTGGCTGTGCTCGAATCACTTGAAAGAATCCATATAAACAGAATTTCATCCCACACAAAAAGGAATATGAAAACCAAACAGGTTGCAACAGCAGGCAAAATTACCGGCAAAATCACTTTACGGAATGCCTGCCAAGGAGAACAGCCATCCATCATAGCAGACTCTTCCAAATTAGGCGGAATAGCTCTGAACATATCGTACATGAATTGCACGGTTAAAGGTAAAAAGAATATGGTATTTACAAAGATAATGGTTGTAAAATTATTGAACATCTGAAAGGATTTCATTTGCAAAATTATGAATATAACGAAAATAGGAATCAAAAAGGGCAAACTTGAAAGCACTTGAGAAGCCAGCAGAATTCTTGTAAGATAAGCTTTGCCTAAAAATCTGAGACGGGCTATGGCATAACTCGGGAAAATAGCAAGAAGCGTGCAAATCAAACTCACAGCAATACCTATTAGCGCAGAGTTTTTGAAAAATTTGGCTAATGGCATAATTCTCATTATATCTTGATAGTTTCTCCATTGCAGAGTTCTTTTGCCTTTTGGTATCACACCTGCTCTAATTTGCTCATCCAAATCGTTCAGCACCTCAAATCTTCCATCGCCATAACCTATCCATTTTCCGTTCTCGTTTTCGTAATAAGAACTTATGAGCGGAGACATGGGCGTTTGCTCTTGTGCCAGTTCGGTTTGAAATTCCCGAAAATCAAATGTTATGCTTCCCGTTCCATAACTTATGGAAATTTTATTATCCGGCAAAGTTGTGATGCGCAAATTTTGCTCGTCTAAATATGGCAAATCATATTCGCCAAACATTACATTGTGAGTTATTTTTGCGGCGTTAAATTGAATAATGCTGAAACCTATATCGTGCGTGGCCAAAATTTCGTGGTCTGATATTTGAATTATATGCTGAATAGAAGTGTTTGGAAGCCCCACGGCTTCCGTAATCCAAGAGAGCTGCTTTGTTTGAGTGTCAAAAATTGCAATTCCGGGAAACAAATCTCCGCGAATGCCCATCACAATTTTGTCATCTGCCGCCAAAATGGAAAGCCCGGAACTTGCAACCTGATTAACCCAAATATTTTGCCAAGGAAAATATTTGAGGCGCGAGACTCTGTTTGGAAACAACTCAGACAAACAAAAACGAAACAGTAGGTACTTTTCTTTGTCTGTTGGATTTTTAATCTCAAACAAGCTGTATATTTGCGGATTAAGCCAGCCATCCCAATTTTTCCAGTAATTGAGCACGGAATTAAGCGCTCTGTTGTTTGGCGTTAAAAGCCAATTGAGCTGCCTTATAATTTCTTCCGATTGAAAAAATCTTATTCCGGTTAACGAGGCAATAGTTAGCGAAGCACTATCTCCGGGCAATGCCGGTTCATCATTTAATTTATCGGCAAGCCATGAAAAATGCTCCGGCAAAATATCACCGGAAACATAAAATTTAAAATGGTCAAATTCTTCATAATTATTTTTGAAAAAGTTCCAATCATACGCTTCTTTTTCTCTTTTATTTATCAAATCTATTTCTACTAAGCCTCTATTTGCGCTAAATGCCCAAAGGCTTGAACCGCTTTGCACATAAGACGTTGCAGAAGATTTTATATCTACTATTCGCTCAGCGTTGTGATTTGAATGGCTGGAAAACTCATACACACGCCCTAAAAATGTGGCGGCAATTTCGGATTGGTTATCTTGTTGCGGAACAAAAAATGTGATATTGTCATTTCTCTTTTGCGGAAAGAAAACAGACAAGTTAATATCTTCGGCGTTTAAAATGGAAAGCCATATTATAAACAAAACGGGAAGCGCACTTAATGAAGCTAGAATCCATGCGGCTATTATTTTTTTTCGTCTGTAGTTTTGCATATCAATTTACCTTCGTCTTTTTATAATAGTATAAAACAAACATTCCAACAAACAACATAAGCATTGTAGATAAACTTGCGCCAATTCCCAAATTCCAATATTGGAACGAAGTGCGGAATATGTAAGGAATTATCATGTCTGCGCCCTTGCTCGGAATAATGGTTCCATTACCGAACATCATTACAACTATA
>JAITUM010000192.1 GCA_031286305.1 Candidatus Fibrimonadaceae bacterium
ACCAGCGGAAAGACCATAGCCAAAACAATGCTGTTGACCGACAGGCACAATTCAATAGCTAAATTATTTGATGAAAAATTCTGAAAAACGTTTAGGGAGGCGCATTGATAAAGTCAGGAAGTTCTAGACATCGCAAAAACCATAACAACCATAAAAGTCAAGTTGCCTTCCAGCGGCAATACCCTGAGCAAGACCATGCTGCTAACCGAAAGGCACAAATCCATCGAAAAATTATTTGACCAAGATTTCTGGACGGCATTTGAGGAAACCAATTGAGAAAATTTGAATCATAAAGTCAATTTGGGAGGCGCATTGTCGAAGTCAGGGGATAAATATAATTTCCTTGTAGGGGGCAAGGCATGCATTGCTCAACACAACAAAAAATATAGGGGCTGGAAATTTTTCCAGCCCCTTTTTTTTTGTTGCAATCACTCCTGTTTTCCGCAAATGGCATCATTGCTCCCAGGAGGGGAATTATTGCCAAAAAATCGCCTATAAAGCCCTATTCTATCGATAGACAATTTTAAAAAAATAAAAATGCGGAAAACAGGAAAATTTACCCTACCTCATCAACATAGAACCTCTGCTTAAATCTACAAAGGTTATGTAAAGGAAGAGGGTTATGAAAAAGGCTAAAGCGGCTCGCTGAATGCGGGCTTGATTCTTTTGGGAAAGAGGCTTGCCTCTTATTTTTTCAATCAACAAAAATAGAAGAATACCACCATCTGTAACAGCAAGAGGCAACAGATTCATAATGCCTAAATTTATGCTTATCAAAGCAAGCAAAAATACAGCCTTTTGCAAATTCTCAAGCCACACAAGACCTATCACCTGCACAATGCCAACAGGGCCGCTCATAGCCCTCAACTTAACTTCACCCTTAATGATGCGAGAAATATACCTGAACACGGTGGTTCCCATAATGTAGCTCCTGTGAGCCGCCATAACAAGAGCCGTGCCAAGCGGCTGAGGAACAACCTTCAATTCATCAAACTGAGCAAGCCCCATCTGAACCCCAATCATATAACGCTCAACCTCGCTGTTCCAAAACGGGGTCACCGCTACGCTTGAAGTGTCAACGCTATTGCCAACAGCCCGCAAAAATACAAGCTCCACCTCTCTTCCCCCAGAAGCAGAAACAATGTCTATCATATCTTGATAGTAACCAACAATATGACCATCCACGCTCAGAATAGTGTCGTTTTGTTTTATGCCTGCTTTGCCTGCGGGAGAGTTTTCTTGCGGTGGCACTGCTACAAAAACCCTGTGCCTCGGATGAATGCCCACATTGCCAATTCCCAAGCTGCCAAGTTCACGCGGAATCACTGTGACGGTTTTTCTGCCCGCTTGCGTTCCAATTTCCAAGGTGATATTTCTGCCTATGCTGATGGCCATTTCTTCGCGCAGTTTTTCCCAGCCATTTGCCTTTTTGCCTTCGATGGTGAAAATTGTGTCGCCACCCACAATGCCGGCTTCTTCCGCCGCGGAGTTCGGCTCCACAATGCCAACAATGAGCCTGTCAGACACCGGCTCGGGGTTGCCTATCATGTAAATTCCCGTAAGCAGGAAAAATGCGAAAACAATATTGAATGCAGGGCCGGCAATGGCTATTAAGGCGCGTTTCCAAATGGCTTGCACATGGAAGTCGTCCGGTCTGTTTTCGCGCAACTGTTCCGGGTCTTCGCCTGCCATGGCTACATAACCGCCAAAAGGAATTGCGGATATGCAATAGGTGGTTCCGTTTCGGGTTATTTTTAAGAGTTTTTTTCCGAATCCTATTGAAAAAGTCAAAACCCGCACTTTGCAATACTTAGCCGCTAAAAAATGCCCAAGCTCGTGCACAAAAACAAGCAAGCTCAAACCAAGCAAGCCCAAAATTATTTGAAAAAACCAGTAGATGTTCATAATTGAATTGAGAATTGAGAATTGAGAATTGAGAATACCATTACCGCTTTGCATTTCGCTGGTAATAAGTTGTTGAGAGATGAATATTCCCCTCTTGAGAAGTGGGTTGAGCGGTAAGAGAGGGGTGCCCGAAGGGCAGGGTGTGCCCTAGAGGAATTAATGTTGATTGAGGGGGTAGCCGCGCACGAAGTAGCGGCGAGGGGGAGGCTTACCCCTATAAAACTAATATCATAATAATTCTCAACTCTCAACTCTCAACTCTCCACTAGTTACTCGCTACGCACTTGCAATTCTTCGCGAGGGTTTCTTGTTGCTTGTAGGTTGACATTCTTTTTAGCACGTTGTCCCAGTCTACAAGGTGGGCGTCAAATTCGGGACCGTCAACGCAAGCAAATTTAACGCTGTCTCCAACGGTGACTCTGCAACAACCGCACATGCCGGTGCCATCTACCATGATGCTGTTGAGGCTGGCAAAGGTTTTTACGCCATAGGGTCTGGTTGTTTCTGCGCAGAATTTCATCATTATCGGGGGGCCTATGGCTATGGCATAGTCGGGTTTGCTGCTTTCGCAAATCTCTTTTAGAGGCTCGGTTACTAGGCATTTGCGCCCGTAAGAGCCGTCGTCTGTGCAAATAATCAGTTCATCGGCAACGCTTTTGAGTTCGTTTTCCATGATTACCAAGTCTTGCCGCCTTGCACCCAAGATAACGGTCACTTTGTTGCCGGCTTTTTTGAGAGCTTGGGCTATAGGGTACATGGGTGCTGAGCCAATGCCTCCGCAAACGCAGACTGCATGGCCAAAGTTTTCAATGTGCGTTGGCGAGCCTAGGGGGCCGGTTAGCACGGGAATTTCGTCTCCAAGCTTAAATTTGGCCAAATCCATGGTGCTTTTACCCACGGCTTGGAAAACCAGGGTTATTGTTCCTTTTTCCTTGTTTGCGTTAGCTATTGTGAGCGGTATTCTTTCTCCTGTTTCCAGGTCTGTTTGTAAAATTATGAATTGCCCCGCCTGCCTTTCTTCGGCTATAAGCGGCGCTTCTACCACAAACCTATAAATATCGCCGGAAAGTTGCTCTATCTCCAAAATTTTCGCCATGAAGCCTAATATAGTAAACGCTGATTTACTCGGTAGTGGCTAGTGGTCAGTGGCTAGTGGCTAGCATTTTGCAAAAAAAACAGCTAAATCAGCTCAAAAACAATAATTTCCACACCCTCTATACCCTAACACCCTTCCCGCTGAACATTTCGCTGGTGAATCGCCAAAGGCGAGTATTCCCTATACCCCATACCCAACAAATCTGCAACGTAAACTCATTTACCCTTGACTTTAAATCATTTTTTTTCTATATTTACTTGTCTATGAAGAGAACATACCAACCTCATAATCGCAAGCGTGCAAATAAGCACGGCTTTATGCACCGTATGGAAGACCGTTGGGGCCGCGATGTATTGAATCGTCGCCGCGCAAAAGGTCGCAAAAGACTCACTGTTAGCGATGAGCTTTATACAAAGTAACTTTGCTAAAGAGCTTTCGCTTTCCATCGCGGGTTTCTTACGCTATTGTTGCCTCTAGGGGCAAGAGATTTAGCTTTGGCTTTTTAAACCTTAAAGCTCTACCCGCTCCGGATTCTCAAACTAGATTTTGCTTTGTTGTCAAAAAGAAAAACGGAAGTGCCGTATTCCGCAATCGTTGCCGCAGAGTTTTGCGCCATATCCTGTTTAAAGCGGCAAAAAATTTCAAAGAGCCGCTGTGGATAATGGCAACAATAAATATGAACAAGGCAAATGCAGACTGGAAGGCATTGAGGGAAAATGCAAACTCATCAGAGATCAGCCTGAAACAGCTTTAAAAATATCCCTGTCTTTTGCCGAAGTGCCGTCGAGGTGCCATATACGGGATGTTCCTGTAGAAATCTCATCTGCCAAAACAAGAATGCCTTCTTGCGTATATCCGTATTCCATTTTTGTATCCTGAAGTGCAAGGTCTTTGCTCTTGAAAAAATCGGTTAAAAACTTTGTAGCCTGTTGTGTCCATAAAGAAACTTTGTCGTAATCTTGCTCCGAAACATAACCGCTTCCAACAAAAATGTTTTTGTCGAATATCGGGTCGCCCGCTTCATCTTCCTTTACCGAGCATTCAATCAAAGGCAATCCGTTTTCATTAAGCAAGCTGGTTCCCTTTTCCACATCCGGATGCCGCTTTAGGTAGCTACCCACTGCGTTATTGCGCGCAATAACCTCTACACCCTTGCTAGTCCATTCTTTTCCGTTATGTTGAAACGGCATTCCCTTTCCGAGCAGGGTTACCAGCTTTGCCGTAAGTATGTTATTTTCCGGATCCACACTTATATTTTGAGTGGGTATTCCGCACGCATCGTTTAGCATCTTAAATATGGTCCAGCTTGTCATCATGTTCATATAACCAAGACCCGCCGAATATCCCGCCACTTCATTGCCGCCACCGTCTTTAACGCCTGCAGTGCCGGTGTAGCTATCAAGGAACCTCATAAGCACATTGCCTTCTTTTGTTTTGCCAATGGCTTTAGTTTTGCCAATGCCTAAAAGCTCAGCTCCTCTCTCCTCAAACATTTTTTTTGACACAGCTTCCTGTTCAAGCATATATTCTTGTAGTATTTTTTCTTGTTCGGTCATACAGACTCCTTCTCAAAGTTGTTTTGTTAAATATAGAAAATGCGATTAAACTCAATGTTGGGGAGTGGAGAGTGGGGAGTAGGGCCTACTCCCAAGCGGAGAAATCAGAGTTAATATTAATTACAATAGCAAATACTTTGTAGATTACTGTTATGAGCAATATTTCTGCATTTTTGATTTTTGGACCTCCCGGTTCCGGCAAGGGAACGGTGGGGGCAAAACTGGCGGCTACAACGGGTGTGAAACACCTTTCAACGGGTGATATATTCAGAGGACTTTCGCCAGCCGGCGAAAATGGCAAGCTGTTTGCAAGCTATGCAAATGCCGGCAAACTGGTTCCGGATGAAGCTACCGTTCAAATTTTTTCTCGCTATATTGGCGGCTTAATAGACACGAATAAATTTGACCCCGAAAAAGATTCCTTTCTTTTAGATGGCATTCCCCGCACCGTTGCACAGGCAGAATTGATAAAAAGCGTGGTTAATGTTCGGCATATTTTTGTGCTGGATATTCCGGACTATTCGGTTATAGTCGAGCGTTTGCTCAAAAGGGCGGCAATTGAAGGTCGCAAAGACGATGCAGACGAATCTGTTGTTCGCGCCCGCATAAAAGAATACGAAACCAAAACCGCCGCAGTTCTAAGCGCCTACAGCGATTCTCTGATAACAAAAATCAACGGCAACCAAAGCCCCAACAAAGTATTCAGAGACACGTTAAGTGCGTATATAGTAAATGCTGATTAACCCGCTTGGAAGTGGGGAGTGGTGCATCACCCGCAGCATTTTTTGAATTTTTTGCCTCCTGTTTTCCGCATTGGTACACCCAATTTCCAAAAAAATCGCCTATAAAGCCCTATTCTATCGAGAGGCAATTTTAAAAAAATAAAAATGCGGAAAACAGGATTTTATTGACTTCACCCCAACTTTATTCTTGGGTCAATAAAACCGTATAACAAATCGCTGAACAAACGGCCAAGCATTGCCATAAAGCAAGAAAGCACTATTATACCCAAAACAACA
>JAITUM010000193.1 GCA_031286305.1 Candidatus Fibrimonadaceae bacterium
TCAGATTTTGTCGCTCCAGGTTTGCTTGAAGCTAATGAGAAGCTTGAATATAGTCGTTTAAGCCTCTCAGAGCGCCGTGCTTACGATAAGTATGTTGATACCATTCGCAGTAATAATAGTTCTCTTTACACGGCCAAGCTAAAGGGCAAGCTTGAGGGCGAGGCTTTGGGTGAGGCACGAGGCATTGAGAAAGGCAGGGCTGAGGGTGAGGCACGGGGTGAGGCAAAAGCGAAGCTTGAGCTTGCTAAGAAGATGAAAGCGAAAGGTATGCCATCCGAAGTGATTTATGAGATGACCGGTTTGTCTGAGAAAGATTTTGTTTTAAAAGACGGCAAAAAGCCTGCGTGGAAGGTTAAGAAGAAGCGGCAGCCACGGTGAACTGCCCTGCTACAATCATTGTACAGATATTTTCCGCATTTCGGGGCGTTGACCCGCAACGTCCTTACGTTCAATGTACACGCCCGGCACGGTGGGTTTTTGCGTGCCCAAGGGTTTGCCTTTTAGGTCGTAGTAGAAGGGGCGGGTTTCAAACCCGCCCGTACGAGAATTGAGAGTTATGATCGGCGTGGAGGCTTTGACGTCTATTGTCCAATCTACGTTTTTTACCAGTTCGTAGTTGAGTAAATCATTATTTACTATACTCTCCTATATTGGAAATTATACTGCCGAAATTTGCGTTGCGTAAATCGTCTGCTAATTCTTTTTTTGCTGCAACTTCACTTTCTTGCAAACCTACAAATTCCGTGGTGATTTTCAATGCACCCAGCAGTTTGCCTTTGCAGTCGGTCAAGGTTAACGTTGGCAAATAAGAACACTGTACTTGGTTGTTAATTTGCTTGCAAGCAGGCCTGTTGGTGCTTATAGCCACCCCATTACCAGAGCAAGGCGTTCTTAAAATTCCGGCTGGAGCCAGTTTTTCGTACATTACCATACCAACCGCATCTTTAGGACCAGCCCAATGCAAAGTTTTACCCTCATTTTTTTTCTCAATTTTTCTCTCCGTTTTTTCAACCTGTTCTTTAACCGGTGAAGAAGATACTTGAGGAGTTGGAGCTGGAACCGGGTCCGGAATCGGGGAAGGTGTTGGGATTTGTACACTTGATATTGAATCTCTGTGAGATATAATTGAATCTTGATAACGTAAAATGGAATCGGTTTTTTGCTTCTCTTTTTCTTTTTCTAATTGAATTTCTAGTATTTTTTGTTGGTTCACTTTGTTTGTTTCAAAATATAAATAAGCTCCGGCTGCAAGAAGCGCCATTCCGAAGATAGAAATGATTTTAATTTTATGTCTGGTTGTCCAGCTTGGCTTTGAAATTAAAAATTTTTGCTTTAGGGTCTCGTACATAGCTTCAAAATATTTTGGATTAAATTCTATGCCGTTTTTTCTAGCCAAGTCTTTAATGTCCGGCGGTAACGGGGTTTCAGACCACTGGAAATCATCTAAAATAACCGGAACAATATTTTTCTTTTCGGCAATGGCGCAGGCTATTTCTCGCCGCACCCAGTCATCTTTGCATTCCGATTCATAAAACCTGTCAAAAATTCCCGGATTAAGTACAACAACAAAATCTCTGCATTTTTTTACCCTGCCTTCCAATTCACTGTCAAAATCCCCTCTTTCCAAAGTATCCATATCAAAAGAAACAGAATACCCATCCAACCTCAACCTATCATAAAGCAACTTTGCAGAATCAAATCCACCTTTACGCCTATACGAAATAAAAATGTCAAATTTCTTAGCCATTTTGAGTAATATAGAAAAAAAAAAGCGACCTTGCGGTCGCCTTGATTATACAAAAAACTAGGATTACATATCCATGCCCATGCCGCCCATTCCACCCATGCCCGGATGAGGCATTGCAGGTTTTTCTTCTTTTTTATCAACAACAACGCATTCGGTTATGAGAATCATAGAAGCAATGGAAGCAGCTTTTAGAAGAGCTGTTTTGGAAACCTTTGCCGGGTCAATAACACCAGCCTTGGAAAGGTCTTCGTAAACATCGGTTTTGGCATTGTAACCAAAATCACCCTTGCCCTCTTTGACTTTGTTAACCACAACGGAACCCTCTTCGCCTGCATTTTCGGCAATTTGACGCAAAGGCTCTTCCAAAGCACGACGAATGATCGCCGCACCGGTTTTCTGGTCTTCATTTTCAAATTTCAAAGATTCTATTGAAGAAGCAGCGCGAATAAAAGCTACACCGCCACCGGCAACAATACCCTCTTCAATAGCAGCACGGGTTGCATGCAGAGCATCGTCAAAACGATCTTTTTTCTCTTTCATAGCAACTTCGGTATCTGCACCAACTTTAATCACAGCTACGCCGCCGGAAAGTTTTGCCAAGCGTTCTTGCAACTTTTCACGGTCATAGTCGCTTGTAGTGTCTTCAACCTGCTTTTTGATTTGCGCAATGCGAGCCTTTATTTCTTCGGATGTTCCTGCACCCTCTACTATGGTGGTGTTGTCTTTATCTATGATAATAGACTTCGCCTGACCAAGAACTGTTGGGGGAATATCTTCCAGTTTGGCACCGGTTTCTTCGCTAACAAGCTGACCACCGGTCAAAATGGCAATATCTTCTAACATGGCTTTTCTGCGATCGCCAAAACCAGGTGCCTTAACAGCGGCAACTCTAATTGTACCACGCATTTTGTTAATGATAAGGGTCGCAAGAGCCTCACCGTCAATGTCTTCAGCAATAATGAGCAAAGATTTGCCCGCTTTTGCTATATGTTCCAAAGTTGGAAGCAAATCCTTCATGCTGCTGATTTTTTTATCGTATAGCAAAATATAGGGATTTTCCAATTGAACTTCCATAGTGTCTGTGTTGGTGACAAAATATGGAGTCAAATAGCCACGGTCAAACTGCATTCCCTCAACAACATCAAGGGTGGTATCAGCTGTTTTGGACTCTTCCAAAGTAATAACACCGTCTTTACCAACTTTTTCCATGGCATCTGCCAAGAATTTGCCGATTTCAGGGTCGTTGTTAGCGGAAATGGAAGCTACTTGAGTTATGTGTTCTTTGCCGTTTACCTTTACGGAAGCCTTGCTTATGGCCTCTGTAACTGCTGTGACTGCAGAATCAATACCACGCTTAATATCCATGGGGTTTGCACCTGCTGCAACATTTTTCAAGCCTTCACGGGCTATTGCCTGAGCCAGAACGGTTGCGGTTGTGGTTCCATCGCCTGCAATATCGCTGGTTTTGGAAGCCGCATCACGCGCCATTTGAGCGCCCAGATTTTCAAATGAGTCTTCAAGTTCAATATCCTTGGCAACGGTCACGCCGTCTTTTGTGACTGCGGGCGCGCCAAAGGATTTCCCAAGCATAACGTTGCGACCTTTGGGGCCAAGCGTTACTTTTACTGCATTTGCCAGTTTATCAACACCACGCATAAGAGCTTCGCGGGCTTGAATATCGAATTTTAGCTGTTTTGCCATTGTTCTCTCCTTGTTTAAAACCTTCTGTTAAAGAACCGCTAATACATCGTTTTCTTTAACGATTAGATAGTTTTTGCCGTCAACGGTAACCTCTGTTCCGCTGTATTTGCCGTAAAGCACTTTGTCGCCAACTTTGAGTTCCATGGCTATAACTTCGCCCTTGTCACTCTTGCGGCCTGCTCCTACGGCTTGTACAATACCCTGCATAGGTTTCTCCTTTGCATTGTCGGGAATAAAGATTCCGCCCTGTGTTTTGGTCTCAGCTTCAACCGGCTCTATTAAAACTCGGTCTGCAAGCGGTTTAATGGACATATTTTACCTCTCGGTTAAGTGAAAATTTCTTTTGCCCTATAGAGAGCAAAAGTTATGCCATAACAAAAAACGGCGAATTTAAGCGAAAAACGGCAATTCTACAATTATAACGTTTCATTTTGAAACGTTATAAGCTTTTTTAAAGTTCCATTTTGAAACTTAGCCCAGTCAAGTCAAAATAAAATATTTTAGTTAATAACAATAGTAATAAATTCTTAATAAGTTTGTTGTAGTTGTATTATATTATGTTATTAAATTGTTTATAATTTTTCTAAAAACTATAAAAGCTTGATGTAGCTAGTCTTCTAGCCAACCGCCCTAATAAGCCTCTTTGAATAGTCCGAAGAATTTTAGATATTTTAGTTGTGTTTGTGAATGTCAATATGAACGCAGCTGAAAGGCCTGTTCTCAATCTATGGGAGCAGTGTCTTTCGGCATTTTTGCGCTTAAACCCCAAAGAGAACGACTCGTGGCTCTCTGCCATAAAGCACGTATCGGCAGAAAACAACACGCTGTGCATTGAAGCGGCAAATGAATTTGCAAAAGAATTGTTTTTATGCGATTTTCACGAAGCTTTCTTGAAAATCGTTAGAGATATAGACCCCAGCATAAATAAGATTTCCATTTTTGCCCCGCAAATAACAGAAGAAAAAATAGAAGTTCCTGAGCTTAAAAGGCCGGAAAAAGCCAAACTTAGCGTTTTTTGCAAAAAATACAAGCTGGATAATTTTATTGCTGAAACTTCCAATGAGTTTGCTTTGGAATGCGCAAAAATAATATCAGCAAAGCCAAGCGACGATAATTTCCTGGTTATAAAAGGAACTGAAGGGCTTGGCAAAACGCATTTGCTCCATGCTATTGGCAATGCTTCTGCAAAGTGGGCAAAAAAAGCGATTCTGTGGGATGCTGAGCGTTTTCTCAAAGAAAGAGACAATGGAAATTTAGCTCTTTATCAAGCAGATATTTTACTCTTTGACAATTTACAAGACTTATACAACCTGAATAACCAAGAATTTTCCCAAAAAGTCCAAAACGAGCTTTTGAATATATTAAAAACCTTAAAAAACAAAGGGCGTTCCATAGTTATTGCCCTTAACCCAAAAAGCAAAAATCCTCCTTTGCCGGAATTTGATAGTTTTTTGAAAATGGGCATAAAATGCGAGATAAAAAAGCCTGATTTGCGAACCCGTATAGCTATTTTGCGCCAAAAAGCGCAGGAAAAGGGTTTGCCTGCGGCTTCTCTTGAGGATTGCTGGAGGCTTATAGCAGAGAAAATCGGCGAAAACGTCTGTTCTTTGGAAGGTATTATAAACGAACTTGCTGCAAGGCAAACGCACTTAAAATGCGAGATAACTCCGCAGATTCTCCGTTCTATTTACGGAGAAAAAAACACAAACGGCAAAACGCCAACCATGAAATCCATAGCCACTGCCGCTGCCCTTGCTTACAATATTCCCATGGAAACTCTCTGCGGAAAAGGCCGCATGGCAAAGGTCAGCAAACCTCGCCAAATAGCCATCTATTTATGCAAGCAAACAGGGCTTTCCCTGAGCGAGATAGGCAAATTCTTTAACCGAGACGCTTCTTCCATTGCAAACGCAATTCAAACCGTTAAAAACAAAATCGCCGGCAAAGACGGATATGCCTACGAGTTTGAAATAGCAGACATTTTAAATGCTGCTAGGAAGTGATCCGCTTCGCAAGAGGGTAAAATTTCATCGCAAAAACCGCCGAAATTCTCCCAAAATCGTCGCAAATGACAACAGTTAGTTGCATTTTGCATTTTTCTTGCACTTTTCATATTTTTTTTCCCGTTTTTTCCGTCTAACAGAGTGTACACAAAAATAGGAGATTTCCGATGACAAAGAGGAAAAATAGCAGAAAAGCAAACCAAAGCGGTAAGCGGGCAAACCGTAAATACAAGGATAGCGTAATTGTCTGAATCAGAATTGGCCAGGATTACCA
>JAITUM010000223.1 GCA_031286305.1 Candidatus Fibrimonadaceae bacterium
TTTAAGTATTTTAACTAGTCACTAACCACTAGTCACTAGCCACTACATTGAGTTAACACCCCTAATGCTTTGCATTTCGTTGGTGAATCGCCAAAGGCGAGTAATCATTGATTACTATATTTCTTTGATATGAAAGCGGAACATGTAAATCCGTTTCTAAAATCTGCTGCAGAAACATTTAAAACCATGGTAAATCTCACCGTTAAACCCGGTAAGCCTTTTTTACGCAAGGAGCCAGGTGGAAACGCAGATATTTCTTGTATTTTAAACATTTCAGGGGATATTGCAGGAGTAATCGTCATGGGATACTCAACAGAAACGGCTTTAAAAATATGTTCCAAATTCTTAGGCGAAGAGATTAAAGAATTGAACGCCAGTGTTGCCGACTGTATAGGTGAATTAGCCAATATAGTCACAGGCTTTGCAAAAAAAGACTTCCAAGCACAGCGATTGTCCATATCCTTGCCCAGTATAGTATACGGGCAAGATAGCATGGCTAGTATGCCGGAAGGTGCAGTTATCTTATGCATACCTTTTGAAAGCGAAGCCGGTAGCTTCAATATTGAAGCTAGTTATGAAACTTAGGGGTTGAGCCAGGTTCAAAGCCGGGCTCTTAACTCCTCGACAATTGAGTAAGATAAGCGCTGCTCGCCAAGCGAGTTCAGGTTCTTATAGTGAAAATCGCTGCCGCCGGTCTCAGCGAGGCTGTATTTTTTTGCAATTTTCTTGTATTTCTTTATATTTTTTGCCGTTTTATAGTTATACACCTCAATGCCGTCAATACCCCACTCCACAAGCTTGGGAATTAAATCATCTGCCTTTGTGTACTCCGGATGAGCCATCACTGCAAGCCCTCCGGCATTTTTTATCAGCGAAATCACCTCCTCGCAAGTGAAGCCCATAGACGGGCAATACGCAGGCGCCCCCTCCTTTAAATAGCGGTCAAAAGCTTCCGGAAAGGTATCCACATACCCTAGTTCAAGCATAGCGAAAGCAATATGAGGTCTTCCTATGCTAGCTCCCGAGCAGAATCGCTCAACTTGCTCATACTCAATGTTAAACCCCAATTTACGCAGTTTTTCAAGGCTTGCCCGAATCCTTTCTTGGCGACGCTTGTGTTGCATGTCAAGGGCAGCCAAGAACTCTGCATTTTTGATGTCGCAGAAATAGCCGAGTATGTGAATATCTCTTCCGTTATCCATGGAACTAAGCTCAATACCCGAAATAAGCTCCACCCCCAAGCTCTCCGCAACCTTTGGTGCGGTGTCGTAGGCGGCAAAGGTATCGTGGTCCGTTATTGAAATACAGGAAATGTTCTTAGATACAACTAAATTTAAAAGAGCTTCTACCGTAAGCTCCCCGTCCGAATGCAACGTATGTAAATGCAAGTCTATGCACAATACCTCCAAGGGGAATTGAACCCCTGTTCTGGGATTGAAAGTCCCATGTCCTGACCACTAGACGATGGAGGCGAAACTAATACAAATATAAAAATAAATTGACCAAATGTCAAGGGGGAAAGCTCTTTTTGTTCTTTTTTATTTTTTCTATATTCAAGGCATGAAAGCAGAACATATTAATCCGTTTTTGAGATCCGCCGTAGAAACGTTTAAAACCATGGTGAATCTCCCTATTACTCCAGGCAAACTTTATTTACGCAAAGAACCAAGCAATGCGGACATATCAGGTGTTATAGGACTTTCCGGCGATATAAGGGGGGCAGTTGTAATGGCATACCCTATAGCTACGGCTCTAAAAATAAGCTCTAAATTTTTGGGCGAAGAAATAAAAGAATTAAATGCAAGCGTTGCCGATTGTATCGGTGAAATAGCCAATATAATAACAGGTTTTGCAAAAAAAGACTTGCAAACTCTGCATTTATCCATATCTTTGCCGAGCATTGTGCGCGGTAAAGGACACGTTGTTGACATGCCAAAAGAAGCTCCCGTTATGTGCATTCCTTTTGAAAGCGAAGCCGGAGATTTTGTTATGGAAGTCAGTATGGTTGATAAATAATTTAACTCAGGTGAGGTAAAAAATGAAAATACTATTAGTAGATGATTCCTCCACGATGCGCCGCATTCAAAAGAATTCGCTTGCATCGCTTGGATATTCAGACGTGATTGAAGCGGAAGATGGAGCGGATGCTCTCGAAAAACTCCGCCAAAATCCGGATGTTCAACTCACGCTTATGGACTGGAATATGCCTAACATGACAGGCATTGAATGTTTGAAAGCAATAAAAAGCAACCCTGCCACTAAAGGTATTCCGGTTATGATGGTGACATCCGAAGCGGAAAAAGCCAAGATTGTGGAAGCTATTCAAGCCGGGGCTTGCAATTATTTGGTAAAGCCCTTTGAAGCTGCTGCTCTTAAAGAGAAGATAGAGGGCATTGTTAAATAATCATCTTCGGAGCGATTATGGCTTATGTTTATATAAACGGCAAGTTCTACGATAAAGAGCATGCCAAAGTCTCGGTGTTTGATCGCGGTTTCCTTTATGGAGACGGCGTGTTTGAAGGTATTAGAGCCTACAGCGGCATGCTTTTTCGTTTAACCGAACACATAGACAGGTTATTCGATAGTGCAAAGGTTATAGCTATTACGCCATGCGTTTCTAAAAAAGAAATGGAAGAAATAATCATCAAAACTTGTATTAAAAATAATATAAGAGATGGTTATATCCGCCCCATAATAACTCGTGGAACAGGGGAAAACCCGAGCATAATTTGCATAGCAGACAAAATTTCCCATCATACTCAAGAAGACCACAAGAACGGTTTAAAAATAATAACGGTTGCAACTCATCGTAATTTTAATGAGAGCCTCAGCCCGAAGGTCAAATCTTTAAATTGTTTGAACAATATAATGGCAAAAATAGAAGCTGTGCAAAGTGGAGTTAAAGAAGCTTTGCTGTTAGATTCTCTTGGTTATGTTGCCGGAAGTACATGCGGTAATTTGTTCATTGTTCGCAAGGGTAAACTTTGCACTCCTTCTGTGCAAAGTTCTTTAAACGGGATAACCGCTGCTGCAATTGCGGAGCTTGCTATTAAAAGAGGTTATGAAGTTGAATCCGGTCTTATGAGCCGCTTTGACATTTGGACTGCTGAGGAATGTTGGTTAGCCGGCACCGCTGTTGAAATGATTCCGATCATAAGCGTTGATGGCCGCCCGATTGGGGATGGCAAAATAGGTCCGATTTACAGACAACTCTCGGAAGATTTCAAACTCTTAACAGAAACAACAGGCGCGCCTATAGCGTTGTAGTTATGTTAATTGAAATACGCAAAGCTAAAGAGCACAACCTTAAAAGCATAGATATAGATTTACCGCGCGATTCTTTTGTGGTGATTACCGGGGTTAGCGGCTCGGGAAAAAGCAGCTTGGCTTTTGACACAATTTTTCAAGAGGGCCAGCGCAGGTACATTGAATCTCTTTCTGCATATGCAAGGCAATTTATAGGTACAATGAAACGCCCCGATGCAGAGAGTATAAAAGGTATTTCACCTACAATTTCCATAGACCAAAAAACAATAAACCGCAATCCTCGCTCAACGGTGGGAACCGTAGTCGAAATTTTTGATCATTACCGTTTGTTATTCGCCAGGCTGGGCATTCCGCATTGCCCAAAGTGCGGCAAAGAAATCAAAGCTCAAACCGCAGAGCAAATAGCAGATACCATTTTTTTAGAAAGAACAGGGCAGCAAGCAATAATTATGGCTCCCATTGTAAGAGAAAGAAAAGGCGAGTACAGAAAAGAAATTGCAGAATTAAAAGAAAAAGGTTTTGCAAAAGCAAGAATTGACGGCGAAATGTACAATTTGAATGGAGAAATACCGGAGTTAGCGCGCTATGAAAAACATTCCATAGATGTGGTTATAGATAAAATTCTAATTGAACCAAAAAACAGAACCAGATTAATGGAAGCTCTGGAACAAGCGTTTAAAATAAATAAAGATAAATTAGTTTCATTTATGTTTGAAGACTACGTTATAATGAGTGCGAATTTGGCTTGTGCAAAATGCGGAATTTCTTTGCCCGAAATTGAACCGCGTCTTTTTTCATTTAACGATAAGCAGGGGCAGTGCCCAACTTGCAAGGGATTGGGGAAAAATTATCAGATAGATGCATCAAAATTAATAAACCCGGAGCTTTCAATAGAAGAAGGTGCCATTTTGGCAAGCACTGCGGATGGCAGGCTGATTTTCAGCAACATCGGACTTGCAGAATATAGAGCCATAGCAAAAAATCTTTCCGTGCCGTGGAAAAACTTGGCTAAAAAAGCGCAGAACGCAATACTGGAACTGATAAGCTCCACCCTCCAAGGGCTTTGGGACCAGTGGCATATTCATTTGTTGCAAAAATACATGTTAATTGAACCTTGCAAAGAATGCAATGGCGAGCGAATTTGTGCAACAGCGCGGGCCATGAAATTTCATGGCAAAGGAATTAGCGAAATATCCGCTCTTTCTGTGGATGAGTCCATCAAGTTTTTTGAGAAATTAAAACTTAGCGAAAAAGAAGCTCGGGTTGGTAGGGAAATTTTCAGAGAAATAAAGGGGCGGCTTGGGTTTTTGCAAAAGGTTGGGCTTGGATATTTAACGCTAGACAGACGTTCCGCAACTTTGAGCGGCGGTGAAGCTCAGCGCATTCGTTTGGCTGGGCATATTGGCGCAGGGTTGCAGGGAGTTCTCTATGTTTTGGACGAGCCTAGCATAGGGCTTCATGCAAAAGATAACGAACAACTTCTAGACATTTTGGAAAAATTGAAATCGCAAGGCAATAGCCTTATTGTGGTTGAACACGATGAAGAAACCATACGCCGAGCAGACTGCATTGCAGACATTGGCCCCGGAGCGGGCAGCGAAGGCGGGCAAGTAGTGGCTTTGGGCAAAATAGAAGATTTGAAAAAAAATCCAAGTTCCATAACAGGAGCTTATCTAAACGGAAAAAAAAGAATAGAGATGCCGGAATGCCGGCGCAAAATTAGCAAAACAACTCCGAAAATAAAAATAATCGGAGCAAAAGCGAATAATTTGAAAAATATAAATGTTGGAATCCCAGTCGGTGTTTTCACAGCGGTGACCGGGGTTAGCGGTTCCGGCAAAAGTTCTTTGATAAACCATATTTTAAAAAAAGCATTGGCGAAAAAATTTCATGGTGCAAGCGAAGAACCCGGAAAACACAAGACCATAGAGGGGTTGGAGAATATAGACAAGGTTATAGAAATAGACCAAAGCCCCATAGGCAGAACTCCTCGTTCAAATCCTGCAACCTACACAAAAATTTATGATGATATAAGAAATTTATTTGCAAGCCTCACCGAAAGCAGGATTAATGGCTTCACAAAAAGCCGGTTCAGTTTTAATGTGCATGGCGGGCGTTGTGAAAAATGCTGCGGTGCCGGAGTTATAGAAGTTGAGATGCAAATTTTGCCGAATGTGCAAATAACCTGTGAGGAGTGCGGCGGCAAACGCTTTAACGATGCAACTCTTGCCATTTATTTTAAGGGCAAAAATATATATGATGTTTTGGATTTGAGCATAAACGAAGCTTTGGTTTTTTTTCAGAATTTTCCAAAAATAGCAAGGCCTTTGACCGTTCTGCAAGAAATAGGTCTTGGATATGTAAAGCTTGGGCAGCCGAGCACCACGCTTAGCGGGGGCGAGGCGCAGAGAATGAAAATTTCAACCGAGCTTCGCAGACCGGGCACCGGCAAAACCCTTTACCTGCTGGACGAGCCTACAACGGGGCTTCACTTTGAAGATATCCGCCGTTTGCTGGAATGTTTGCAAAAGTTGGTTGACAAAGGAAATTCAATGGTGGTTATTGAACACAACCTTGATGTAATAAAATGCGCGGACTGGGTAATAGATTTAGGCCCCGAAGCTGGTGAAAATGGAGGGTACCTAGTAACGGAAGGAACCCCCGAACAGGTTGCAAAGTGCAAAAAATCCCATACGGGCAGGTTTTTGGCTAATAAACTCTGTGGTGGAGATTAGATTTTCTTAAAAACTCTGCCCTTTTGTTCAGTTTTTTACTATATTATTGGTATGAGAAAAGTTACAGCCAGGCAGTTAGATATTTATAATTACGTTAAAGAATTTATTCTTACGCGTAAATATCCGCCGACTATTCGCGAAATAGGCGATGAATTCGGCATTAGAAGCACCAATGGAGTCAGAGACGCTCTGAACGCCCTCGAAAGGAAGGGGCTTATAAAAAAGCTTTCCAATCAGGCTCGGGGAATATCGCTCCCCCCAAGCGCTTTTCCATCCTCCGAAAATATTGTTGCTTTGCCCATAATAGGGCGCATAGCGGCTGGAACGCCCATTTTGGCAGAAGAAAACATAGAAGACACAATAACCATGGACATGTCTATGCTTCCTCGCAGTTCCGATATTTTTGCCCTTAGAGTGCAAGGTGATTCCATGAACGGAGACGGAATTTTGAACGGAGACATCGCAATAATACGCATACAAAAAAACGCGGAACGAGGCCAGATAGTAGCTGCCATAGTAGATGGGACAGCCACGCTAAAGCACTACCACCCCGCCACAAATAAAATAGAGCTACGAGCCTCCAACCCCAAATACCTGCCCATAACCATAAGCGAAGGTGAAAACTTCTACATAGCAGGCATCCTGGCAGGAGTCATTAGAAAGTGCTAAGCTGAACAGCACTCATGCCTTTTATAATCGTCTTCCACTCTAATAATATCATCTTCGCCGGTGTACTGACCTACCTGCACCTCAACAATCACCAAGGGCAGTTTGCCCTCATTCTGCAAACGATGAATTGAGCCTGCAGAAATGTAAATAGACTCATTGGGGCTAACATAAACGGTTTTATCATTAACGGTTGCAGTTGCCATTCCGCTCACAACAACCCAGTGCTCAGAGCGATACAAATGCTTTTGCAAAGAGATTCTGGCACCCGGGTTCACAGAAATGCACTTAACCTTGAAATGAGCATACTCATATATAACTGTATACGTTCCCCAAGGGCGAACAACGGTTTGCGGAGAATGCAGCAAGTCCGGCTGTTTGCTTCTTAGCTTCTCTACCAAGTTTTTTACTTTTTGGCAGCTTGCAAGCGGCGCAACCAAAAGAGCATCGGCTGTGTCAACAACCATCATATCGTTTAAGTCTATTGTGGTTATTTGCCTGTTTGAACTCATGACCAAATTGTTTTTTGAGTCTACGGCAATGTGATTCTTATCCTCAGTATTTCCATCTTCATCGTGAGGCAACTCTCCGTAAAGGCTTTCAAAACTGCCCAAATCCGACCAGCCTATTGCGCAAGGAACAACGCTCACTTTTTTCGACTTTTCCATAACCGCGTAATCTATGGAATCTGCCGGGATTTTAGCCATATCTTCGTGGTGAACACGAACCATTGAAGCTTCTACAGCGGCTTTTTCGTAGGCTTCTTTGCAAGCAGCCAGCATATCCGGTGCATACTTGTTTAATTCTTCTAAAAATACGCCTGCTTTAAAACAGAATATGCCGCTGTTCCAGTAAAAATTACCGCTCGCCACATATTTTTTTGCAGTTTCCAAATCCGGTTTCTCAACAAATCTTTTTGCCTTATCTCCTTCTGCCTCTATATAACCATAACCTGTTTCCGGTCCTGTTGGTTTTAAACCGAATGTGACCAGGTTTCCGGCTTTTGCAAATTCTGCTGCTTGCGCAACCGCCTTGGAATAAGCCTCGGCGTCTCTAATCAAATGATCGCTGGGAGAAACCAAAACAACATCATCTTCCGAAAGCCCCAAGCATGCAAGAGCTATGGCAGGTGCAGTGTTTCTACCTACCGGTTCCAGCATAAAAGAAGTTTTGCCGGCATTTATTTGTTGCAATTGTTCTTTAGCTAAAAAATACTGTTCTGCATTGCTCACAATGCACTGCTGCGAACAAAAACTGCTATTCACAAGCACCGTGCGTTGAAACAGCGAATATTCACCAAAAATTTTAACAAATTGCTTAGGCATCAAAACGCGGCTCAAAGGCCAAAGCCTTGTACCGGCACCACCACACAGGATTAAATTTACCATAGTGGTAATGTAGCATTTTTTTTTAGCAAGTGCTTATTTAATCATTGATTATTTTACTACATTTCAAGCATGAATTTTAAACAACAGGCTGGGATTGCGGCGGCTAATTTGGTGCAGAGCGGGATGGGAGTGGGACTTGGCACTGGTAGCACGGTGTTTTTTGCTCTGGAAAGGCTTGCAGAACGGCAAAAAACGGAAAATTTGAAGTTTTTTGGGGTTAGCACCAGCTTTAGCACCACACTGCTTTGCCGCAAAATGGGCATTGAATTAAAGGATTGCAGTTCCATTTCGCACTTAGACCTTGCAATAGATGGTGCAGACGAAATAGACCCGAACTTGAACCTCATAAAGGGGCGCGGTGCGGCTCATTTATTGGAAAAAATAGTTGCGAGCCTTGCGAGCAAGCTTGTTATAGTTGCCGATTCGGCAAAAAAAGTGAAAAATTTGGGTGAAAAATTCCCTGTTCCTCTAGAAATTATGCCTGCTGCCCTCGGGCTTACCGAAGCTAGAATAAAGAGTTTGGGTGGCACTTTGGAAATTCGCATGGCTGGAGCCAGCAAAGACGGGCCTGTTATTAGCGATTCCGGAAATATAATTGCAGATGCAAAGCTGGGTTTAATCAAAGACCCCGTTGCTCTTTGCAAAGAGTTGGATTACATTCCGGGGCTTGCAGGGCACGGTCTTTTTATTGGTCTTGCAAAAGAAGCCTTTATTGCCGGAGAGGCAGGGGTTGAGTGCATTGTAAGCAATGCTTCAATTATTCTTTAACACCTGAATCGTTTTTTATTTTGCGAACTTTGCGGAAAAATTTTTGCAGAATTTGCGCGCTTTCTTTTTCAAATAAACCACCCTCAATAAGCAACTGTTCATTACTAGCTCTTGGTAATTCGGCTTTTGCTCCAAACACAACTTTTGATATTCGGCTGTTTCTGATTGCGCCCCAGCACATTTGACATGGTTCTAGCGAAACGTAAAGAGTTGCGCCGTCTAAACGCCAGTTTTTTATGGTTTGACAAGCTTCGTTAATTGCTAGAATTTCGGCGTGCGCTGCTGCGCTTTGCAGTTCTTCCATTCTATTTTTTGCCGCCGCAATTTGCTTGCCATCCAAAACAATAACCGCACCTATGGGAACCTCACCACTTTCCGCAGCCTCTTCTGCAAGCTTTAAAGCCTTTTGCATCCAGTTATCATCTTCAAGAGAAAACATTTGAATATAAATGTAAAAAAAAAACTTCTGCAAGCATTGAATTAATTACTACATTTATATCTATGGCTCAGCAAGTACCATTTCTTGATCAAATTGTAAAAACAATAGTTTCGGTAGTCGCCCCTGACAAAGTAATATTGTTTGGCTCATACGCTAGAGGCGATTATGGCAAAGGTAGTGATGTTGATATTTTGATTTTAAAAAAAGGATTAAAAAACGAAAGAGAGATAACAAGTAGTTTGTATATGGAATTTTTCAACAAAAAAATACCAATATCTATTGATATTATTGCTACGGATTATGAAAAATATAATAGATTAAGCAATGATATAGGTTATATTTACAAGACTATAAAACAAGAAGGTAAGGTAATTTATGGGTAGCTATGGTGAGTGGCTTAAAAGGGCTCGTAGCAGTTTAGAATTGGCGAAATCTTCTGACAATGAATTAGTGTATTATGAAGATTTATGCTTTCAGGTGCAGCAAGCTGTTGAAAAAGGCTTAAAAGGGCTGCTAATATATAATGGCGTTGAGCCGGAAAAAACACATAATCTTTCCGTGTTATTGCAAGCTTTGGAAAAATATACAGAAATAGATGACGAAATAAAAGATGTATTAAAATTACAGAATTTTGCTGTGCAAACGAGGTACCCCGGAGAGTATGCACAAGTGGAAAAAGAAGAATATGACCAAAGCGTTGTTATAGCAGAGAAATGTTTAAAGTGGATAGAGGAAAAGATAGCATTTTCGTGACATTGGTTGTAAAATTTGCTACTTTCCACTTGTGTTTCTTTCAATTGACAAAGCAGCGGAAATTTTAAAAAAAGGTGGAATTGTTGCAATTCCTACGGAAACTGTTTATGGGCTTGCTGGTAATGCCTTTAACGAAACTGCTATTGCTAAGATTTTTGCGGCAAAAGGACGCCCGTACTTTGACCCGTTAATTGTGCACATAGCAGAGTTTAGCAAGTTTGAGGATCTTGTGACGGAAATTCCGGAAAATGCAAAGTTGCTGGCTGAGAAATTTTGGCCCGGCCCTTTGACCTTGGTTTTGCCAAAGAAAGAAAAAGTTTCAAATTTAATTACTGGTGGGCTTTCAACCGTTGCAGTTAGAATGCCAAAAAAACAGATAGCAAGAGACATAATAAAACTTGCCGGGCCGCTTGCGGCTCCAAGCGCAAACATGTTTCAACGTTTAAGCCCAACAAGCGTAGAACACGTAGTTGAACAACTTGGCGGCAAAATAGATGGCATTGTTGATGGTGGAGCCTGCGAAGTTGGCATTGAAAGCACGGTTGTTGGCTTTGAAAATAATATGCCCGTGATTTATAGACCGGGAGCGGTTACGGGGGAAATGATAGTGGAATGCTTGGGAGTAGGGAGTTGGGGAGTGGGGAGTTCTAAGCTCTCTTCGCCGGGGTTGTTGAAGAAGCATTATTGCCCTTCTACGCCGTTTTTTATTGGGTTGCCAAGCGAAGTTCCTAAGAATTGCGGATTGCTGGCTTTTGGAGAATTGCCGGTAAAGTCAGGGGAGTTTGCAGAGGTTTTGAATTTGTCGGAGAAAGCTTGCTCAACAGAAGCGGCTGCTAATTTATATGGAATGCTGCATAAACTTGACTCTTGCAAACTCGACAAATTTTTTGCGACATTGCTGCCACCTGCGGGTTTGGGAAACGCAATTAATGACCGACTGATTAAGGCTTCTTGTCGGTAGAAACTTGCTCAAGCTCTTTACTCACTTGCTCCCACTCGGCAAACAATTTGGCAACTTGATTTTTTGCAGATTCCATTTCCTTTGACATTTCCGTGATTTTTAAACCATTGCCTTCTTCAGCGGCTACTACTATGTTTTTTTCGCATTCGGAAATAAAATCTTCTTTTTGCTGGATTTTACTTTCTATTTCTTTGATTTTTTGTTCCAATGGACGAAGTATGCGAGATTTTTGTAAGATTTGCTCGGCGCGGGTGTGGCGATCGTGATTGCTCTTTTGCGAAGAACGAGGATAGGCACTTTCGGATTGCCAACCTACACGCTCCAAAAAATCCTGATACGTGCCATCAAAAAACTTAGCCTCGCCCCTGTCAAAAATAATTAAACGCTTAGCAAAAGCATGGAGAATCTCTTCATCGTGGCTAACCAAAATTGCCGCACCTTTAAATTCGTCCAAAGCTTCTATTAGGCTGTCAACGGAATCCATGTCTAAATGATTTGTGGGTTCGTCCAGTAAAAGCAGGTTGCATGGCTTGCCTAAAATTTTTGCAAGCAAAACTCGGGAACGCTCTCCACCGGAAAGCACTTGTATTTTTTTTAGAGCATTGTCTCCTTCAAACATCATAACGCCGGCAAGTGAACGAGCCTTGCCTCTGGTTCGGTCTTCAAGCGAAGATTGAATTTCTTCTTCCACAGTTTTTTGCAAATCCAAACGGCTTACATTTGTTTGTCCAAAATAATTTATAACTGTGCTGTTGTGAATTTCAATACTCCCTTCCTTGGATTTTAATTCACCGGCAAGCAAATTTAAAAGCGTGGTTTTCCCTTTGCCGTTGGGGCCAATAATAGCAAGGCGATCCCCTTTATATAATTCAAAATTCAAATTTTCCATCAAAGGAAATTCGGAGAAACCAAAACTTAAGCGCTTAACAGTTAGCATTCTTTTAGCGGGAAAATCTGCTTCTGTAAATTCAAAATCAAGGCTTTTTATTTTTTCCAAATTTGCCAGCGGTTCATGCCGTTCAAGTGCTTTTACCTTGCTCTGCACAGATTTTGCTTTTGAGGCTTTATATCGGAATCTTTCAATAAATTTTTGCAAGTGTTCGCGCTTTGCAGCATCGTTTTCTATTGTTTTTAAATGCACCTCTTCATCTGCCAAAATTGCATCTTGAAGTTTTGCCACGCTGCCACGTATTTTTCGTATTTTTTGCCTGTGAATGCCAAGGGTGTGGGTACAAACGCTATCCATAAAGCGACGGTCGTGGGTTATTAGCATTAATTCGCCGGGCCAGCTTTTTAAAAATTTTTGCAACCACCTAACAGAAACTATATCCAAATAATTTGTTGGTTCATCCAGCAAAAGCAAATTCGGTTCTGCAGCCAAAGCCTTTGCCAAATTAAGGCGAATTTGAAAACCGCCGGAAAGCATTGATGGTGATTCCTTCTCCATGGTGTCTTTGTCGAAACCAAGTCCGCTTAAAATAGATTCTACTTTGTAGCTTTCAATCCAGCCATCTTCATTTGGTTTTAATGCGGAGCAAGCTTCCTCAAAAATTGTGGCATGAGTAAAATTCAAGTGCTGCGATAAATATCCTATTGAATAATTTTTCGGAATGCTTATATTGCCGGTATCACAACCTTCTTCGTTTAGAATAATTTTAAAAAGCGTAGATTTTCCGCTACCGTTTCTACCCACAAGACCAATGCGTTCTCCTTTGCCGACCTGGAAACCAGCATCGCTAAACAGCATTTGCAAACCAAAGCTTTTCTGTAAATTTTGCGCCTGAATCATCACTCTATAGAATAAGTCCAATCACTTGGTTTTCCGAATATTAATCTTTCATCGGGGTAGCCAAAAGGATTGCAAACAATATCTATCCCGTTTATGTTTTTTTGAAAGGCATCGTGAGTGTGCCCGCAAACCCAGTATTTACCGCTGTTTTTGTGCATGTCGCTTAATAAATTGCTGCCATCAAATGTGAAAAAAGAGCTAAGAATATTGCTTGCATATTTTTTGTGCACCAATGAATAATGGGGCATAAAATGGGTCATCATAATGGTAGGTTTTTGTTCTATTATGCTTTGCATTTTTTGCAATTGCATTTTCCACAAAGCTTCTCCATCGCTGCGAGACAACCTTATATGAACGGCATCATACCATCTTTGCCAGTGCAGCCACACATCGCTCTGATTTGCTTTCAATATTTTTTCTGCATATTCAAAATCGCAATAGCCAATGGTTCCGCCAATGCTGGTTTTTTCTGTAATCTGAATTACATCGCCGTTTAATAAATGCACATTATCCGGTAATTCTTCTTGGATTGCGAATATATAATTCATTGAATTTGTTATGGAATCGTTTTTAATAAACTCATAATTTTTTCTCGGTATAACCAAGTCATGGTTTCCCGGAACCCAATATACGGCTTTATATTTTTTGCCAAGTTCCGTCAATAGTTTTACGCATGTATCAAAACAGTTGCTGGTATCTCCGGCAATAGCCAAAAAATCTGCTTTTGGATTGAGATAACTCTTATATAAACCAGCAAGATTTTTGCCAAGCGGGTAAAAATCTCTATGCAAATCGCTCACGAACTGAATTGTAGGCACGTTGTGTAATATAGAAAACGCTGATTAACTGACTTTATTAGCCTACATATCCTCCAATTCCTTTCCTTTGGTTTCCCTTACTTTTAGCGCCACAAAGAATATGCTCACAAAGGCAAAGAAGCAGTAAATGCCGTAAGCTCCGCCTAAACCTATGCTTGCAAGTAAAATTGGGAATGTGCTGGTTATTACAAAGTTAGATAGCCACTGGGATAACCCGCCTAAGGCCAAAGCTGCGCCGCGTATGCGATTGTTGAACATTTCGCCCAACAGAATCCAACACACAGGTCCCCAAGAAAATGCAAAAAATACCACATAAAGATTAGCGGATATCACGGCAATATATGCAGTAGCGCCGCCCAATTCCGGATTTCCGTGAGCATCTAAACCTGTAGTGCCAAATATAGCAGCCAAGGTGCCAAGCGTTATGAACATCCCTATGGAGCCAACCAAAAGCAAAGGTTTGCGACCAACCTTGTCCACCAAAGCTATTGCTATAATGGTGCTGGCTATATTCACAACCGAAGTAATAACGCTTATCATCATAGCGTTTTCTTGTGTAAAACCAACGGATTGCCACAAAACTTTGCCATAATAGAAGATAACATTTATACCTACAAATTGCTGAAGGGCTGCAATGCCTATTCCAACCCAAACAATCGGGGTTAAACGGGTTTTGCCGGCAATTTTTTCCAGTAAATCGCTGAATCTTGGGGCAACCTCAGAGCGCAGGCTCCTTTTAATGTCTTCAATTTTTTGTGCAACAGTGCTTGGCGGAAGGATTTTGTTTAAAACAACGGCTGCTTTTTGAGATTGCTGGCTAGCAACCAAGTAACGGGGGCTTTCCGGAATAAATAAAACTAATAAGCCATATATAAATGCGGGAATGCATTCCATCCAAAACATCAATTGCCAAGTTTCAAAACCCAACCAAAGAGAAGTGACACCAACAATGTTTCGTTCCATATCAAAGATTGCGGCACCGCCGTTTTCTGTCATTATTCCGAGCATATAGTTAGAAAGAACTGCTGCAAAAATACCTATGACTATAGCGAGTTGCTGCATACTGGCAAGCCTGCCGCGCAGAGCCGCTGGGGCAACTTCCGCGATGTATGCAGGGACTATAATGCTAGCCGCGCCTATCCCAACTCCACCTATCGCTCTCCACACTATAAATTCAATCATGTTCCAAGCCGTTCCGTCGCTTGTGAAAAAATAAGGGTAACCTGCACCTACGGAGCTAATAAAAAAGACAATGCTAGCTGATATCATAACTTTGCGACGACCGAATTTATCTGCGGCAGCGCCTGCAAAGAAGGCTCCGGTAGCTGCGCCCAAAACCGCTATTGCAGCTGCAAGCCCCAACTGTGCATCATTTGCACCTAATTTGAACCTCAACGCATCCAAAGTTCCATTTATTACGGATGTATCAAAACCGAACAAAAAACCGCCCATAGCGGCAGCGCATGATATAAACAATGCATAACCTACCGTTCCTTTTTGTGCCATAAAAATTCCTCAATAATATTTTGACTTAATTTGAATATAGTAAATACTTGCTTTTCTACTTTAGCTCAATGCCTGAAGTTAAGAATTTGGATATTGTGATAAATGGGGCGCGTAAACATAATTTGAAAAATATTTCGCTTAGTGTTCCGCGGCACAAGCTAACTGTTATAACAGGAGTGAGTGGTGCTGGTAAAAGCAGCTTGGCTTTTGATACGCTTTTTGCAGAAGGGCAACGTAGATTTTTGGAATGTCTTTCAACGTATGCACGCAGATTTTTAGGGAAAATAGATAGAGGCAGCGTTGATTCTATTCACGGTCTTGCACCGGCCATCGCAATAGACAGGCAAAGCGCAGCCAGAAGCCCTAGAAGCACAGTTGCAACCTTAACGGAAATTTACGACTATCTCAGAATAATGTGGGCGCGGCTTGGCATCCCGAACTATGACCCCAAAAATTTCAGTTTTAACAGCCATTTTGGAGCCTGCCAGTGTTGCCAGGGATTAGGCGATGTTTTTGAGAAACCTTGCCCGGAATGTAATGGCGAGCGATTGAAGCAGAAATTTTTGGCAGTGAAAATAGATGGAAAATCCATAAGTGATGCCTGCAAACTTTCAATAGCCGATGCCAGCGACTGGTTCAAAAAAATCCCATTTGACAAAAATCAAAAAATCATAGCAGCACCTTTGCTAAAAGAAATTCTGGGAAGAATGGAATTTTTAATCAATGTGGGAATTCCATATTTAACCCTAAACCGTCGCGGCGATTCCCTAAGCGGTGGCGAAGCGCAAAGATTGCGGCTTGCCGGGCAAATAGGCAGCGGTTTAGAAGGGGTTCTTTATGTGCTGGACGAACCAACCATAGGTTTGCATCAGAGCGATACAAAAAAACTTTTAGATTCTCTTTATAGTTTGCGTGATTTGGGAAATACCATTGTGGTTGTTGAACATGATTTGGAATTCATAAAAGCCTGCGATTATATTATAGACCTAGGACCAAATGCAGGAGAATACGGTGGCGAAATTGTAGCAACCGGAAAACCAAAAGAACTCTCAAATGCAAAAGCAATAAAAAAATTTCCAAACAGCGTGACAATTCCTTACTTAGCGGGGAAAATGGCATTGGTTGATGACACGGAACACAATGACATAAGGGCAAGGCACGCCTTGCCCCTACCTTTTTCTCTCAATAATCTCACAAAAAATAATCTTAAAAATATTTCTGTGGAAATATCGTTTGGGGTTATTACGGCTATTTCCGGGGTTAGCGGTTCCGGCAAAAGTACTTTGATGGAATGCATTCAAGAGGAGGCAGAGAAAAAAGGAAAACCGGTTTGCTTTATAGACCAGACACCCATAAACTCCAGCCCTCGTTCTACGCCTGTTAGCTATATGAGCATTTTGGATAAATTGCGAGATTTGTTTGCCAAATTGCCGGAGAGCAAAATTCGTGGTTATGATGTTGGGCGTTTTGCCTACAATAAAGCGGGAGGGCGTTGTGAAACGTGCGAAGGGCGAGGTTATAAGCTAATAGAAATGCATTTTCTCTCCGATGTTTGGGAATTGTGCGATGCTTGCAAAGGCAGAAGGTATAACAATGAAACTTTGGCTGTGTTGTGGAAAGGCAAAAGCATTGCAGATATTTTGGATATGCGCATTGAAATTGCCCATGATTTTTTTAGGGACATAAAAAAAATAGAAAGGCCGCTGCAAATTTTAAAAAGCATTGGGCTCGGGTATTTAAGGCTTGGGCAGGCAACTACCACAATGAGTGGTGGCGAGGTTCAGCGTTTGAAACTTGCAAGCGAACTTTACAAATCTAATAAAGAAAGCACCATTTTCCTTTTAGATGAACCCAGTACAGGATTGCATTTGCACGATATTCAACCCCTGTGGAACCATTTGCGCGAGCTTTCCAACGCCGGTCATGCCGTTATTTTTGTGGAACACCACCCGGATATGATTAAACTGGCAGATTATGTGATTGAGCTTGGTCCTGAAGGCGGAGAAAAGGGCGGATATTTATTTACTAAGTTACTCCCATGAAACAAGACACAACACCTGTGCATAGCAATCGTTTGATTTATCTCCTCTTTGCCCTTTCCGGCATAAGCGGCTTGATTTACGAAGGAACGTGGGCACGTTATTTGAAATTATTTTTAGGGCACTCAAGCTATGGGCAAATTTTAACGCTATGTATCTACATGGGCGGGCTTGCGGTTGGGAGCTTTTTGGCCGGTAAAATAACAGTTCGCATAAAAAGACCGCTTTTGGCCTATGCAATAGTGGAATTGTTTATAGGGCTTGGTGGAATGTTTTACCACCCGCTCTATGTTTTTGCAACAAATTTGTTTTACGACTCCCAATGGAGCAAAGCCTTTGGAACAGGCGGGGCCGAAGCTATGAAAATTATGATAGCCACCGGTTCAACGCTCCCAATTGCCATTCTTTTGGGAATGACTTTTCCATTCGTCGCAGCCGGACTTTCCAGGCGAGATGGCGATAGCGGCAAAGCATCGCTGCCAATGCTTTACTTCACAAATTCGCTCGGCGCATGTTTTGGAATTCTGTTTGCAAGTTATGTTCTAATACCATTCCTAGGAAACGCAAATACACTCCGCATAGCCGGCGTGATAAATTTTATACTGTGCGGTTTTTTTTGGTGGCTATCAAGACGATATGATAATGCAGGGCAACGGGATGGTGCTAACGCAGGGCAATCACGTGGGATTGCCCCTACAACAACGCAATTGCCAATTACAAAACCTCAATTAAACACAAAACTTTGGCTTTTGTTTGTGACTATAACCGGAATGACTTCGTTTATTTATGAAATTGTTTGGATTCGATTACTTTCGCTTTTGATGGGAAGTTCTTCTCATAGTTTTGACCAAATGCTTTCGGCGTTTATTTTGGGGCTAGCGCTTGGGGGGCTGGCTTGCAAAAAGCTCTTGGCCAAGAACTATAATCCAATGAAACTGCTTGCTTTTGCACAAATTTTGATGGCTTTTTTTGCGGTATGCACGCTCTACTTCCATGTGCCGTTCTGGGCGGCTATGAATGAGGCACACCAAATTTTCAACCAAACTGCCAGCGGATATATTTTCTGGAGCATGTTTAAATATGCGCTTGCTGTTTTGTGGATGGTGCCAACCAGTTTCTTTTGCGGAATGACTCTCCCCATTATGACTTACTGGTTTATAAAAAAGACCGGTTCGGAAGGTTGGGTAGGTAGCGTTTATGGCTGGAATACAATAGGTGCAATTATAGGCTCTATTGGCACAGGGCTTTTCTTACTCCCAATTTTTCAACTCAAAGGCGCACTGTTAATAGGCGTGTTTTTAGATTTGATTTTGGGTTTGATTATCCTCTTCAAATTTTTCCCGGCTTACAGAAAAAAGATAGGGTTTATAGCGGCTTGCGTTTTGGCTTTTGCGCCAAGCTTATTTATGGATTTTGATCCGGCTAGAATAACCAGCGGAATATTCCGTTCCTATTCGTCGGTAAAAGAAAAAGAAAGCATTGATGTTCGCCACGGAAAAACAGCAACCATCAGTTTGCATATGAGCGAAGGCGGCGTTTATGTTAGAACAAACGGCAAAGCAGATGCAAGTTTGGCAATAGAGCGTAACAAATCAATAGGCGGCGATGAACTAACGCAAAGCGCAACCGCATTTATACCGATGGCAATGCGAGACAAGCCATACACTGCAGCAATGATAGGGCTTGGCAGCGGAATGGGTTCTCACTATCTTTTGGCAGACCCTCTTTTAGAACGGCTGGATTGCGTGGAGATAGAAGAAGAAATGATTAAGCTTGCAAGGAAAGGTTTTTATCCATACAACCATCGTAGTTTTGATGACCCTAGAATGTTTTTGCATGTGGGCGATGCGCGCACATTTTTCCACACTCAAAACCACACTTACGATGTGATTGTGAGCGTTCCGTCAAACCCGTGGGTGAGCGGAGTGTCCAGCCTTTTCAGTTTGGAATTTTACCACCATATAAAACGTTATATGAACCCCGGTGCGCATCTTGTGCAATGGCTTCAGCTCTACGAATTTAACAATGAACTTTTGCTTCACATAATAAGAGCTTTGGATGAATCTTTTGAGCATGTTGTCGTTTATAACGTGCCGGAAGAACCTGATATTGTGATTATTGCAAGCGATGAACCGATTTTCCAAAAACATATAGGCAGGTTCCAAACAGACTCCGTGCTTGTGGAGGAGTTTCAATCAATTCTTCTTCCATGGTACTATTTTGGCGAGCAGAATTTCCTTTTTGAAGCCTCCAGCATTAGACCTGTATTGGAAATGGTTGAAGCAAATAGCGAGTATATTCCCGTTGTTGATAATAAGGCGGAGCAAGCACGCTTTGTGAACACTTATGTTGGTTTTATGTCGGCTTTTGACAGTTGCCAAGTTTGCTGGTCTGCTTATTTGAACCCTGAAAGTTATGCACCTAGAAAAGCCTTTAGAGATTCTCTCATTGAGCGCCTTCCCAGAAATTTATATTTGGAAAACAAATTGTTTTTATCTCTGAAACATAGAGACGAAGATTTTGACTGGTCTGCTTTTTGGTCGGACTATCGCGACTGGTCTGCGCAAGCTCCATTCTCTGAGGCTAGGGATGCCATTCCTCTTTATGCCGAATTGAGGTCTTTGTTCTTGGATGGAGAACTTCCGGTGCCAATATCGGTTGAGCTTGAGTTTATGGACTTGGCTATGCGCGAAAGGTATGAAGAAGCGGCAAAGTTAATTCCTTTAATGAGTGAGCATTTTGACTTGAGAGAATCGGATGAGTTTTTGTTGCGCCATATCTTTTTAATAGGGATGCTTGGCGGAGAGCGCGATTATATCCGCGGCATGTTCCTGAGAATTTACAGACCGAACAGATATTTGGACAAGGCGGAAAAATATCTTATGAAAACTGTTGCGGGAGTTCCCGACAGGGTTAGGAAAACTGTTTTGCAAGACAGAGCGATAATGGAGGAATAGTTTATGGGCATTACAAATATAGCTCCTAAGATTTTAGATCCAGTTCCGGGCGGCAAATATTTGGTAGACGCTATGGATTGGCTGATAAATTGGTCAAGAGCAAATTCGCTATGGCCGCTAACCTATGGAACCAGTTGCTGCGCAATAGAAATGATGAGCAGTTCAATGGCACGCTACGATATAGCTCGTTTTGGGAGCGAGGTGTTCAGAGCAAGCCCGCGCCAAGCTGATCTGTTTATTATAGCCGGAACGGTTACCAAAAAAATGGCTCCGGCAATGGTGACTCTGTGGGAACAGATTCCGGGTCCAAAATATGCAATTGCAATGGGTGCCTGCGCAATAAGCGGCGGCCCTTTTGTGTATAATAATTACAGTGTGATTCGCGGTGCCGATAAGCTAATTCCCATAGATGTTTTTATACCTGGTTGCCCGCCTCGTCCGGAGGCTCTGTTTCATGGAATTTTGAAATTGAGGGAAAAAATTTTCGCTACGGAATCTAGCAGGAACCCTTGGCAAGAAGGCATTATAGAAGAAGATGCCGGTGACCGCTGGACTGCTGCTGCTGAGGCGTGGGCTGAACTTGAAAAAATAAAGGATGAGGAGATGGCTGCGGCAAGGGCGGAATTTAAGGAAAAAAATCCTGATTATAAATCTGCATTCAAGCCGAAACCAGTTCCAAAAGAAAATTTTCCGAGTTTGGAGCGCGCGCCGGATCCTGTAGTTGGTCGCAGTGCTGAGGAAATTAGCAAAACAGTTCAAGAGGCATTTCCGGATATTCAATCAGTTACTTTGCCAAACGATGTTATATTAGATTTTACGGTTAGCAAAGAAAATTGGATTCCTTTTGCAAAATTTGTTCGGGATAATTTGGCTTGTAATTTTTTGATAGATATTACCGCTGTGGACTGGCTTACGCATTTTGATGTGGTTGCGCAATTTATGAGCCTTGATGAGGGGCATAAAATTTTTGCACACTGCGAGTTGCCAAGGCCGGAAAACCCTGAGGAGCTTCCCGAAATTCCAAGTATGATCGCAATTTACCCCGCAGCGGATTGGAAAGAGCGCGAAGTTTATGATATGTTCGGAATTTCCTTTGAAAACCACCCTGATTTGCGCCGTATTTTCACAGAAGATGATTTTGTGGGTTGGCCCCTGCGCAAAGATTTTGAAAACTCGCACATGCTTAAGCGCAGAGTTTAACGCATCTAAACTTTTAAATATGGGGGAATGCTTCCCCCTCGCTGCAACCGCCTTGCGTGGCAAAGGGGCAGACACGCAGGTACTGCCCCTACGGTGGTGACGGCGTTTTCCGCTACCCCCAATGCGGGGCTGGTTCGGCTACGCTCACCAAACGCCCCGCAACGCCCCGGTTTCTAGACAACGTTGCAGGACACCCCGCCCTTCGGGCACCCCTCTGAAAGAGGGGAAGTGCTCCCAACGTTGCTCTCGACCCCCCAATTCCCCAAAAAAATGACAAAATTTGTCAACAACCCTTGACATCAAGCTCGAAATTTGCTATATTATTCATTATACTTGGTAAAATTGGTGGTTTAGTTGAGCATCCATAAACGATAATGAAGCTTCATCAAAATTACCTTTATACCCCTGCAGCACGGTTTTAATTAATGAAGTAACAACACCGGAATAACTTTCAACTTTTATTGGCTGAAACAAAATGTTGTCTTTAAGTTTGCGTTTCATCTTATTACCTATCCCTCATAGGAGGCCTTTGAAACTTTCCTAAACAACTATAAAACTCCAAATATCGACTTTCATACATCATTCTAAAACGAATATAGTAATTAGATTAACCCTGATTTATTTGTTTTGAGACAAGGGAAATGGGGCATGGGACAAGAGTTTGCCACAGGCACACTGTTCCCGCCCGGGAATGCTCACAACTGTTGTGCTGCCCGTGAGCGGCAGCCCCATTTAGTTGCGCAAACAGGAGCCAGACACGCCCCTGATGTAAACCCAAACTCCAGACTAATGCAAACGCATTTTCCACATAGCCATCGGATGGCTACGGATACGCTCCAATGTTTCCCCACTATAGAGTAACTCCGGCAAATATTTACCGTTGCGAAACGAAGCAAGAAACTCCTTTTCATCATTAGATAATATTATAAGCTCGGACAAATACTCTCGAACCTGTTTTCGTGCTGCTTCGAAATCAAACAGCTCCTTTTTGCGAAGCATAGGTTTTAGCTTAGTCTTTATATCGTGGTATGTAAACGCATCCATCTTATCAAAGTCAAGGGTTTCTGGTGTAACCTCCGAGCCTATCGCACTATAAAACACTATGCATTTACGAAGCATTTCAGTCTGTGCCTTATCAAATAGCTTGGCGTTTACCATATTGCTCACATCGTATAAATCTCTTGCTGCTGCTCGCATCCGCAACGCAACGATTTTCGATGCGAATATCTCAACCGGATCAAGCGACAATACTGTTGTCGGCGCAAATATACCGAGCGTTTCAATAGGGCGCTTGACAAGCGGCAAAATATGGCTTCTAAGCGTATAATTGATTTCGATTTTGATGTTATCGCGAACACCAGCCGAATTTATATAACTGTAAACATCAGAATCCAAAGCATGATATTTTTTCGATTTAGCTGTAAGAGTGTATCCACTCATATCCATATGCAGCTTTATTGTGTTGCGTATAGTTTCACGTAAAACCATCATCTCTTCCAACGGTAGATTCTCTGCAAAGTCAAGATCTATATCAACTGACAAACGCGGCATCTTGAATATGAGCATATTAATTGCCGTACCGCCTTTAAGCGCTAAGTATTGCGACAGGATAGGATCACATTCAAAAAACGATAGCAATCCAGCCAATCGACTAACCTTTTCAAAAGAATCTCGTATAAAACCAAGCTCTGCGGCTTGTCTGCCAATTACCGCACGATCATAATGATTCATCAATAACAGCTCCTTTCCGTATTACGGACATTAAATCATGAGGAACATACAAAGCCCACGTTTTATTGAGCGTATATGACTTGTCCCGTACATTATATTGAAGATACTGCTTGTTCTTTGCAAACTTGGTCTGGCAAAATGCAAAAAAATCATCCGGCAGTTTTAGCGCATTCTTGAAATGTTCCAATATATATCCGGTCTTTTGAAAGAGTATCGCTTTGTTATAACAATTCAGGTATTCAATCAGTTTTAAGTAATCAAGGAATGGGATTATCTCTATGCAACGCAACAGTTCTTCGAGTCCTCCAAAGTTATCAAAGTCATTGATGCCATCTATTACTGTGCGCTCCAAATCGGTAATGCGAACGCCATCGGGTTTAGATTCAACCCCGTTTTCAAACGGAGACGGCACACGGCGGTATGTTAGTCCGTCATGTTCAAACTCACGGAAGCGAGACTTTGATGCCGCATAAACTTCGTAATAAACTTGATTGGCCAGGCCGTAATATTCAAACGCAGAATGGCAAGCAACATAAGCACCAGGGGCGGCATGGGATGCAATGACGTAACGGTTTGGCACCGACTGTTTTGTTTCAAAGCTCATCGCCACAAACAGATTGCGGCGAACCGCTCCTATAAGCCCCTTTTTTTTATATGATTCTATTATGAAATGCGCAGATTCTTGGTTGCCAGTCACAGCAACCGCATCATCCATTGAAAAGCAGCCCAAATCGACGAACTGTTCATAGTATTTCATAGCAACCACCAACCTTTAGGCATTAAATCTATTTTAACAACTACGCAATAAGGTAGAAAATTCTATCTCTTTGTGAATGTTTTTAAAAAACGCGCCGCGTATTCAGGCCTTAAACCTGCTGCAATAATGCAAATCAACCACTTTGTTGTTTTTTATCGCCGCTTGCTTTACTTTGTTCCAATAGTTTTCATACCGCTTGTCCCATGTCCCGCATTTTCTTCAATAGCTCATCTATAAATGCTTT
>JAITUM010000256.1 GCA_031286305.1 Candidatus Fibrimonadaceae bacterium
ATATGATCTCTCGACACAACATTGCAACGTGCAACATAATCAACTTCTGCTTTTTTGCCCAAACTGGGAATACAACCCTCGCCTTCTCTGCAAACTTTTAAATACTCTTCCGTGCCGCCGAGCCTCCTCATAACAGTCTCTTGCGTTAAAACCATAAAAGTACTGTTGGGCAAAACATTCGCCGCAACCGTACGCAAACTTTTGGTTAGCATATCAAGCTCTTCTACTCCAATATCATCAGTGCCGATTGTTGGCAACACGCCAACAGATTGCGTTTTCTGCGCATAAATCAAAGCCGTAAAAAATAATAGAAGAAAGAACGCTCTTAATCGCATTTAAGCCTCCATCTATTAAGCTCCTGCTCCCATTTTTTCCAAAAATTTGCCGAAATAATTTTTTCTTTCAAATTCTCCAAAGCATCATCTTCTTTTGATTTTACGCCCTCTACACTTTCACCTTTTAACAGCAAGTGTTCATTCCCTTCGCAAGATGAAATTGATAAATTACTTACGTAAGAACATGCAAATACACCGTACTGCCTTTTGCATTCAGATTTTCCACCCCTGTAAATCAGAGAAATGCCGTTGTCTTTGCAAACGCTTTTTTGCACACCTAAGCTCCCAGAGAGTTTGGAAAACGCAAGATTGGAATATTCAGAATTTTGCTCCAAGCTCCAGTGCAACTTTGCATTTTTACCATATTCAATGCAACTTCCGCGCATTTTATCGTAGATAACTCTTACAACTTCCATTGTAGAATCTAAACCAATAACGGCACCCAGAAGACGCAATTCACCTTGCAATTCATTTATTTCTCCATACAACCTTTTTCCCTCGTTCATAATTTCGTTCTTTTGTTTCGGACTCCCCGGCAATTCAATTTTCTCGGCAGTAGCTCTCAAAGAAGCAATAGTATGCAATAAATGCTCTTGTTTTTTTCCTATAGCGGCATCATTTTCCGTGCTACCATCGGTGCTGCTAACAGGTGCGGATTTACATTTTATGCCATCGGGGTCATTGTAATCATCTCTTGCACCAGATGCCATAGATCTCATTTGATGTTTGAATAAAATATAAACCGTATGATTATAAACATTTTTTTCCACATGATGATAACATCTAATGCCATATCTGATTCCATAAGTTTTATCGAGAGGTTTTCCTATTATAGAAGCCGCTTCTCCGTGCGCTTTTTCGAGAGCAATTTTCATTGCCTCTTCTTTTGTTCTCCCGGCACCATCTCTCACTATAAAATTGTAATTAACGTTGCTTGGCGCTCTAGGATGGTCTCTTAGCCACTCTGGCCAAGCATTATCATTATTGTTACTAACCGGTGCAGATGCGCAAGAGAGCAAAAATACAAGAGGAATTAACGCTAAAATTACCATTTACAACTCCACTCCTCAGCGAGAACGCATCCTTTTTAAGAAATCATCTGCTTCACTATCTATCCGTTTTCTTGTGTCCGTATTCAACAAAGCCGCAGGATCCTCTGGTGGGGATGGTTCGTTGTTAACTTCTTTTTCTAGTTGAGAGTTGAGAACACCCTTTCCGTTTTGCATTTCGCTGGTGAACAGCTGTAGGCTGGTAGTTGAGAGTTGAGAACTCCCTTCCCGCTTTGCATCTCGCTGGTGAACAGCCGGAGGCTGGTAATTCCCTTCCCGCTTTGCATCTCGCTGGTGAACAGCCGAAGGCTGGTAATTATTTTCGCGAATTGAGTCGCTTTTATTCGCATTTTTCTCTACTTTTGGCGACGGTGCTTTTTGCTTATTTTCCGCAGGAGCAGCTTTAATTGGCTTGACTGTATCGATATTAACAATGATTTCCGGCTCTGACTTTTGTAGATTTTCTATTCTTTTTTTGTTTTTTTTTATTTCTGCAGAAACGGAATTTCTTCGTGGTGAATTTTCCGGCAATTTTTTCATTTCAGCTTCAAGTTGGAAAACATATTTCTCTAGATTGCCAAGAATCTCTTCTAATTTGAGCGAATTTTCCGGCAATCTTTGTGTTTCTGTTTCAAGCCGAGAAACATACTTTTCCAGGTTGCCAAGAATTTCGTCGAGTTCTCCTGTTTTCAAATCGGCTCTTTGTTGTTTCATTATCACGCCTGCTAGCGCCAAAAATACCACAACGATAAGTGCAATAATATACTTTCTATATCTTACTGTCCAACGCGGTTTTGAAACCAAAAACGCAAGCTTCAGCTTTGCATAAGCGGCTTCAAAATGTTTAGGATTAAGATCAAGAGCGTTCTTTCTGGACACATCTTTAACATCATCCGGCAAGGGTTCTTTCGGGAAATCAAAACCATCTAAAGCTAATGGAACTATATTTTTATTTGTTTCAAGAGCGCAGATTATTTCCTGGCGAACCCAATCGTTTTTAGGATCAAGTTGAGAGTCATAGAAACGATCAAAAACTTTCGGACTCATTACTAGCAAAAAATCTTTGCAAACGAGCACTCTCTTTTCCAGCTCGCTATCAAAATTACCTTTTTCAAGAGTGTCTATATCAAATGAAACGGAATAACCATCCAACCTCAGGCGGTCGTATAGCAATTTTGCCATATCATAACCGCCCTTGCGCCGGTAGGAAATAAAGATATCAAATTTTTTAGCCATTTAGTATTCTGCTATTTTTTTTATTGTTGTTTTCTTTCTTCTTTGAACTCCTCAAAAGCAGCTTTATGCTGTTCTCTGAAGCGTTTTTCTTCAAAGTCAATGGCACGTTTTTCGTCGTCGGTTAGTTTATCGGCTATACTTTTTACAACGGCGTTTTCCAGTTCGTTTTTATAAATTCTGAGACCAATAAAAACTCTCTGGTGTCCGTCTGCACCAATAGCGCCTTGTTGTGAACAAACGGCTCTTGCATCGTTTATAGCTCTGTTTATGGCTATATCTGTGGCGTTCACCATTTTTTCAGCAACATCGCTACCTTGATTAGAACCATAAGAACTTCTGAAAGTGGTGCTCAAGCCTTGAACATGTGCTCCCAGTTTCTGCAAAATATTTTGCTTTGCTCTTTCGGTTGCATTTTGCACCAAAAGACCAAATTGTGCACTGGAACCCATATATTCACCAAATCCGGTGAGATATTCCGCCGTGTCAAATTCAAAACATGGTATCTGGCTGGTAGCATCAGATCCAACATATTGAGGCTTTGGTTCAGGTGTGCTTGCTTGCATTTGCTGTACGGGTGGTTTGCCAGCACAAGAAGTGAATGTGAATGCCATGGCAAGTGACAAACTTGCCGCCAGTAGAGTAAATTTAACTCTGTTCATGATGTCTTTCTCCTTTCCCCGTTTTTGTTTTCCCCTGCCAAACTCTTGGGGATATGAGGTTTGACTGATTTTGCCTAGCAAAATATCCTTCCCAAATCTAATGTCGGAAAGTTAACTGAAAAACAGTACCAAAAGATTATAGAAACAATGTTTTAAAAACGTTGAAAAAAAGCAATTTATTTTAGGAAAACGAAAATAAAAAAGTTGCTTTGCGATTTTAAACCGTTTGTTACAACAAAAATGAGCCGAAAACAACAAAACCCTGTTTTCGTCACTGAGACACCCAAGGGACTTTACCAATGTGTCCAAAAAATGTGTCCAAAAAGTGACTAAAAAGTGCTTAAACACTTTTTGGACACTTAGAAACCTCGTTTCTACGCAAAAATCACCGTTTTCAAATGGCATGTTTTTTGCTGGTACACCACCATGGCACGGAGAACCGCACAACTGTTTGATTTGATGTTTAAGAGCATAATAAAAGATGCAAGCTCATCTGCAATTGTGCATTTGATAAATGGCATCTACAAAAAAAATTACCCACTGGATACGACTGTAGTAAAAATTGAACCAACCGAATTTGTAAAAGAACACTTAAAATCAAGAAAGCTGGAAAAAATAGTTTCTGATATTGTGATAACACTATCAGACGGAAATACCAAAGACACTTATCTTATAGAAGCTCAAATAAGCGATGATATAGAAATGTCGCTTAGAATTTTCAATTACAGCATACTTGTTGCGCTGGAAGGAAAGGAAGTTTCCGATGATGGCTCTTATATGCAGATAGACATGCCATCTCCGGCTGTAATTTATTGGGAAACCAGCGAAACAGAAGATTTTGTTTCTATAAAGATAAGATTTCCAAATAAAAGAAGCGTTGTGTATAAAGTGCCTGCGTTCAAGGTTTTGCAACATTCTATTTCTGAGCTTGAGAACATGGCTCTTTTGCTTCCTTTTTATATTTTAAAGATTCGCGGAGAGTTGAAGAAAACCAGGGATTCCGAAAAGCGCAAGGAATTGTCTAATAAGTTGGAGGATTATGTAACTGAGATAAGTCTAGTTTTGAAAAGATGCCAACGAAATAACTATATTACTGAAAGAGATGTTGCGAAACTTCTCCGTAGGTTGCTAAATATGAATCTGGAGCTTTACGGTAAGTATCGTGAATTCAAAGAGGTGAACATGAGTAAAAGATTGAAAAAGTTGGTAGAGACAGATGTAGATGAAGTCTTTGATAAGGTTGAGAGGCGAGGTATAAGCCAAGGCATAAGTCAGGGTATAAGCCAGGGTTTAACTCAAACCGCTAGAGCTATGAAAGCTGGCGGAGAGGCTGTGAGCAAAATTATGCGTTATACAGGGCTTTCCCGCCACGAGATTATGGGGTTGTGAAATAAATTTTCCCTAACAATGCTTTAACAAGCACGGGAAAAATTTTCTACATTTTACATTATGCCCGCAAAGCGAAAATACAAAGATTCGGTTTTCACTTCCTTGTTCAGCGACAAGAAGCGACTGCTGGAGTTATATAACGCCTATTGTCTGAACCCCGATTTACATGATTAAAGGATTTTCTTGAGTTGCAATGCGAGGTGCTTTTTTGTGAACTTATTTTTGAAATTAGGTAAATCGGTCGAATCCTGGCCAATCGGGGTTCAGACAAGGGTTGACAAATTTCCTAAAGAAAAAACCTTGAAGCTTTCCACTGCATTTGAGCAAAGCGGCAAAGAGAAAACTGCATTGGAATTATCTGTTCGTGTTTTGAACATCAATAAAGGTCATAACCCCAAACTTGAGCAAAAGAGCAAGAGTTTAGCAGGTTATTCAGCCTTTGTTGCAAAGGTTAGGGAGTTTCTATCTAATGGTTATTCTTTAAAGGAATCTATAGAGAAATCTGTTGTTTATTGTATAGAAAAAGGTATTTTGCGAGATTACTTGCAGCAACATTCGTCGGA
>JAITUM010000197.1 GCA_031286305.1 Candidatus Fibrimonadaceae bacterium
ATCTGGAGAGCCGCCTGGCCATCCTGAGCGTTTTGTTTGGCTTTGCCTAAACCACGAATCTGGGTTCTCATCTGCTCAGACATAGCCAAGCCAGCCGCGTCATCTTGAGCACGATTGATCTTAAGACCTGTTGAGGCTATTTGCATTAGTAAGCACTGATTAACTCGGTAGTGGCTAGTGGTCAGTGGCTAGTGGCTAGCATTTTGCAAAAAACAACTAAATTTGTTCAAAAACCATGATTTAAATGTTTTAACTAGTCACTAACCACTAGTCACTAGCCACTACATTGAGTTAATCATTATTTACATTAGCAGCATTGCAGAAAAAAAATCGTGTAAAAATCGTGAAAATTTTAAAGTGCGTTAACGCGGGGCGTTGCGGGGTGTCCCCGCACAAGGGGGCAGCGGAAAACGCCGCAGGCGTTTGCAGCGAGGGGGAAAACGTTCCCCCTGTCCCTAAAACGCGGGAATCAAATCCAGAGCGGCGCGCTTTTTGCTGTCGTCAATCTGACGATAATACCTTGCAGTCACACGAGGATCGGCATGATTAGCCAGCTCCTGCGTCACCGCCTCCGGCACACCCTTGTTAATCAGCAAAGAAATAGCCGTAGAACGACTATTGTATGGCGTAACCCTGTCTCGCTCAAGCCCCGCCGCCTCCAGCCACTCCTTAAAAAATTTATAAACATGCGTTTGAATAGGCAAACGAAACATCTTGTCGTCCTTGCCCGTCCCCAAACCCTCGCGCTCCCTGCGCCTTTTGAGCTTACTCATAATATTCAAAGCATTCTCCGACAACGGAATCTTAATAAACTTCCCGGTTTTCCCCTGCCGCACCCTAATTTCCTTGTTATAAAACATCGCAAAAGTATAATTCCTCATCTCGCCCAAACGCTGCGCCGTATAAACGCCGAGCATAAACAAATCCTTAATATCCGGACACTTTTCGCATGGCGTGGCGGCGAGCAACCTAAGCTCAGCCTCGCTCAGCGCCTTAACCTCCCCGAACTGCTCCGGCGGCAGCAGTTTGCGCGTATCAACCATGCTCATATACCCCCTTTGCTCCGCCCAATTGCAAAAAGCCCTAATCCTGGAAGCAATATTTCTCACATAATTACTATGAAAATTCTGATTCTTCATCGCGTCCATCATCTTAATAATAGCCTTGCGGCTCACCTCTCCAACGGGCATATCGCCATTCACCTCCAAAAACTTAGCCTTTGCCAATTTCGCCCCATTTTTGCTATGCGTAAAAGTATAATGATTAACCCATTTTTCCAGCACCACAGAAACGGGCATTTTCCTATTTGTCACCGATGCAGCGCTGTCGTACCCTCCCTCTTCCATAGAGTTGCGTATAATCACCGCCTTCTTAACCAGTGCGTATTCCTCTCGCACGGTCTTATTATTTATCATAATAGGCAGCATTTTCAGCGATTTTCTCTCGTAATTTTTATAAACCCACAAATTAATTTTCCCTCCTGTACTTTGTTTCGCATACAGTTTCATCTTGCTGAATTGATTTGCGTATTTGATAAGCTTTTTCAAATCGTCCAACCTCATTTTTCGCTCCTAAAAAAGTGTAAAAATCGTGTAAAATATAGTAAGTAGGGAGAAGTACCCACCTTCGGCGGTTCACCAGCGAAATGTTCAGCGGAAAGGGAGTGTCTCCCTCGCCGCTACTCCGTGCGCGGCTACCCTCTCTTGCCTTGAGCGGCATTGCCCCGCCTTCAGCGGCATGTTTAAATTCTTGTATTTACTATATTACAATTATGGGCATGCAGAAAACAACGAGTGAATGCATAGAGTTGCTGAAGGCATATAAAGAAAAAAATGCCGACAAGTATGGTATTGAGTGTATAGGCATTTTTGGTTCTTTTGCTAGAGGTGAACAAAATAATATCAGTGATTTAGACGTTTATTTTGAATCTGATACTATTAGTCTTTTCCAAATGGGCTCTTTACTATGTGATTTAGAAAATCTTTTAGGCATTAAAATTGATTTGGTACACAAGCACAAGCGATTAAGAACTGAGTTTTTAAATACAATAAAAAGAGATATTATTTATGCCTGATAAAACAATAATTGCTGACAAGCTACAAAATATGGACGAATTTTTGCAACTGCTTATTGATGGCACAGCAAATATAAACTCTGTTGACGAATTACTTGCAGATGCAGAGGGAATGTTAAAACTTAAAGGTATTTGTATGAGTTTGCTTGTGATAGGCGAAGAAGTTAAAAGTTTAGACAAACATTCAGAAAAAAAATTATTACCAAAATATCCGCAAATTCCTTGGAGTGCGGTTATGAAAACAAGAGATATTATTGCTCATCATTACTTTGATGTTGATGCGGAGAGAGTTTTCAATACGCTCAAAGATGATATTCCGCCTTTGCTTGCTGTTGTAAAGCAAATGAGAGTGGATTGGGAAAAACCTTCACCTTGAAGCATAACTTGCACAATAGGTACGAGAAGTCACAAAAACTTTGCGACATTTTTATTATCGCGTCGAATCTTTTTTTTAAAAGTGCGAAAATGCTTTTTGTTAGAATCTGCGGTTCTAACTTTCACACGAGATTTAGAAGAATCAGGCGACATGAGTTTAATATAGTAATTAATGATTAACTCAATGTTTGGGTATAGGGTATGGGGTATAGGGTATAGGCAATGCAAAAAAACATTGTTTTTAAGCAGATTTAGCCGTTTATTTGTGCAGTTCCCCATACCCCACACCCCATACCCCATACCCAAGCGAGTAAATCAGCATTTACTATAGAAAATAGCTGGTAGCGGTCAGCAGGAAGGATGCCGGCTAGCTTTTTACAAAAAGTCCCTACGACTATTTGTAAAAATAATAAAAAATGCAAGAAAATACACTTTTTTCACTTTTTTATATTTTTTTTCCGCTGAAAAGCGTCTAAGGTAATATGGAACATAAATTATGGAGGTTTTCATGAATAACGTTATTCAGAACAATCAGGTTGAGAGCTTGGTTATCACGATTCGCGGCGAGCGAGTCCTTTTAGATAGCGATGTGGCTACTCTTTACGGAGTGGAAACAAGAGAAATTAATCAGGCGGTTAGAAATAACCCTGATAAGTTTCCGGATGGGTATACTTGGGAATTAGAACAGGATGAAAAAACAGAACTGGTCGAAATTTTCGACCGGTTCAATAAATTGAAGCATTCTACTACTTACCCCAAAGCCTTCACCGAAAAAGGGCTTTATATGCTTGCTATCTGTCAGAATCAGAATTGGCCAGAATTTAGGGAATTTACAGAATTTACCACAACGTTCTGCAAATTCAGAGAATTTTAAAAATCCTGGCCAATTCTGATTCTGATTCTGATAAACGGTAATGTCCGGGCACCGTGGGGGCGTTGCGTGCCTCTGTGTTGTAAAAAAAATACTATTTTTACTCTATAGCTATCCTTTTCTTTTTTGTGGAGGTTTTTGTGATAGTGCTAGGTAGGTGGTGGAAACTGCTAGTATTTTTGGTTACTGCATTAATAAGCTGTTCGCCGACAACAGCTAATAATGTAAAAAAACAACAAAATGCCGTTGCCTCAAGTGTAGTTTTGTCTCAAGCAAAGCTACCTGTTTTGAACATAGACGGAAAGAAAAGTGCAGATGTCTATTTGCAATCGCTTGATATTCAAGTGGAAGTAACAGGAAACATCGCTTTTACACGCTATACTATGGTTTTCAAAAACAAAACTTCCAAAGTTTTAGAAGGCGAACTTACCTTTCCATTGCCCGACGGACGCACCGTAACTCACTATGCACTTGATATCAATGGTAGTATGCGTGAGGCTGTGCCTGTGGAAAAAACTAGAGCAACGCAAGTATTTGAGGAAATTCAGCAACGTGAGGTGGACCCCGGCATACTTGAAAGAGTAGAAGGTAATAATTTTCGCACACGCATCTATCCAATACCTGGAAATGGAACTCGCACCATTTCAGTAGGCTACGAAGAAGAATTGACACTTGAAAATAATTTACTCTATTACCGCTTGCCTATGGCTTATTCAGATTCGCTTGAAAAATTCGCCGTAAAAGCAACTGTTTTTAAAAGCAATCAAAAGCCGTTAGTGCCCAAATCCGAAGAAGAAATTAGTTTTGATATGGCAGGAGAAAACTATGTAGCCGCACTTGCACGTGAAAACTACCAACCTTCCGGCTCATTGATTTTTACATTGCCTACCCCTGCTGATATTCCGCAGATAATAATGCAGCCTGCGCAAGGAAGCCATTATTTTCTCGCAGCGGTTACGCCTAAAATGGCAACTCGCAAAAAGCAATGGGATAATAATTTGGCAATTATCTGGGATGTTTCGCTAAGTGCCTCTCAGCGCAATTGGCAAAAAGAAATAGAAATGCTAAACATTCTTTTTGCCAAGAAGAAAAAAACTAATATTCATCTTTATTTTTTGAATAACAAATTTAAAAAGATTGAAAGCGGAAGTTGGGATAAGTTGAAAAATATTTTAGAAACAGCAGTTTTTGATGGCGGTACAGATTTTTCACAAATCAATTTGAACGATATTGCCGGCAAAGAGATTCTATTTTTCTCCGATGGAATTTCAACGCTAAGCGATGCCGATTTCTTAAAAAACGCTAATGAAAAACGCCCTGTGCATAGCATTGTTTCCACCCCAAAAGCAGATTACAGCACAATGAGATTGATAGCAAGCAAAACAAAAGGCAAGTTTATTAATCTCAACGCTTTATCTTCCGAGCAATTAAAAGACGAATTGCTGAACGAAACTTTGCAGTTTTTGGGAACTGAGCATGAAAATGTTATACGAGAAGTTTATCCCAGTATTGCCTCACCTGTTTATGGCAACTTTTCAGTAGCTGGCATTTCTGATAAAAATAATGCGGAACTGACTTTGCTTTTTGGTTTTGGCGATAAAGTTGAAAAAAAAATAAAAGTAAAGCTAGATTCTAAAAGCGCAAGCAGTCAGGGAAATATATATAGAGTTTGGGCGCAGAAAAAAATAACGGAACTTGATTTGAATTATGAGGAAAATCACGCTGAACTCACAGAACTTGGAAAACAATTCGGCATTGTTACGCGCAACACCTCGCTAATTGTGCTTGAATTTCTTGATGACTATATTCGCTATGACATTGAACCGCCAGCCACCGAGCCAAAACTGCAAGATGAATATTGGCATTGGCAAAAAAATCGTGGAGAACAACGGCGCAATGTGGAATATGACATGCTCAAAGAAGCAGTGGCAATTGCCGAAGATTTAAAAAAATGGTGGAATAATGATTTCACGCTTAAAAAACCAAAATATCCCACACCAGATAACGAAAGACTTGACTTTGCTTCAAGTAGTTCAAATATAACACCAAGCAGCTCAAATGCTTCTACTAGGAGAAATAGCGACGTTGATGCTGTTGACGTTGTAGGATGGATGGATAACCCAAGTGCAGTGTTTGTTTTAGATGGCCCTGCTAGTAGCTCTGATTTTAACTACTCTAGGGCTGCGAAAGATCCAACAATTACAATCAAACCCATCAAAAAAGACAATGAATACTTGAGCAAACTAACAGGAAAAGCTTCATTAGATTATCAAATATACTTAACATTAAGAAACGATTATGCTAATTCGCCAACTTTTTATTTTGACATGGCAGACTGGTTTTACAAAATGGGCGATAAAGAAACCGCACTTCGCATACTCACATCCATTGCTGATTTAGAGCTTGAAAACGCATCACTTTATAAATTGCTTGGCTATAAATTGAAAGAATACGGTGAATACACGCTCCAAAAATTTATTTATCAAAAGGTTATTCAATGGCGGCCAATGGAACCGCAAAGTTACCGAGATTATGCTTTAGCCCTTGCCGACAATGGAGAGTTTCAAGCGGCACTTGATTCGCTCTATGGAGTACTCACAAGAACTTACTCGGGAAGTATCAAAAATCGCAGCCGAGGCATAGAAGAAGTTGTAGTTACGGAAATAAATCAATTAATTTCTAAAAACCCAAATCTGAATACTTCACAAATTGATAAACGCCTGCTAATAAACATCCCTGTTGATATTCGTGTAGTTATAAATTGGAACATAAACAATATTGATATTGACCTGCATGTAAGAGATCCAAACAATGTAGAATGTTTTTACAAAAACAAACGAACGGATACAGGTGGGCGCATAAGCGCTGACAATAGAAGTGGTTATGGACCGGAGCAATTTATGCTGAAAAAAGCGGTGAAAGGAAAATATCAGGTTTATGTAAATTATTTTAGCGCCCGTGAATTTGCTGTTGATGGTCCTTTAACCATTATGGCAGAGATTTTCACAAAATATGCTGATAAAACAGAACGGCGTGAGGTTGTGTCTCTGCAAATGCCAAATGCAAAGAAAAAAGATGGCAAAAATAAAAAAGTAGAGGTAGCAGAATTTGAATTTTAACATTAGGTATCTATTATTTGCAATCACCGCTCTTATGATGGGGTGCGTTAAGTCGTTGAGCGAAAAAACAACAGCAGATGTTGAACAAGTTCCTGCTGCAGCATGGCCCTTGGGAGTGCCTGATGTGAGATGGTATAGCAAAAACCCCGATGATTCTGTGTTTAGCATTTCTACTGCTGAGGAGTTGGATGGGCTTGCACAAATTGTTAATGGAACTTGGGAAGGAGAAACTAGAGATAATTTTTCCGGTAAAACCATTAAGCTTGTTGCTAACATAGATTTGTCTGGATATGAGAATTGGATACCGATAGGGAGCTATGGCTTAGATTCAATTAGCGTGTTCTCCGGAACATTCAGTGGCGGTGGCCATGTAATAAGCAAAATCAGCTACGACCGTTCAATATCTAAGGCTTTGAGTGAAGGTAGAACACTCACTATTAGCGACTTAGAAAGAGTAAATAATTATTTGGGACTGTTTGGTTATATACGTAAGGGCAGGGTAGAAGATCTTGGGCTTGATAGCGTGGTGATTTGGGGTGATGAATACGTTGGAGGCATTGCGGGGCGTATTAGCGACAGTAGCATTATAGCTAATTGCCATTCCTTCGGTAGGATATTCGGTATCCGCAAGGCTGGCGGTATAGCAGGAATGGTTGATATAAATAGCAGTATAATAAATAGCTATTCATCCGGCTGGATTTATGGCAGTGATGCAGGTGGTGGTGTGGCTGGATATATCAGCAAGAATAGCAATGTGTCTAACAGTTATTCCACTGGTAATGTCGAAGGCACTAATAATGTCGGTGGTGTGGTTGGAAAAATTGTCGGTAATAGTAGCGTAACAGGCAGCTTTTCCACAAGTGAAGTAGAAGGCTATTGGCATATAGGTGGCGTTGCAGGCAATATTAGAGACAGCAGCAGTGTGGCTAACTGCTATTCTACTGGTTTTATCAATGGTTCTTCCACTAATACAGGCGGTGTAGCAGGGCTTGTTAAAAATCATAGTAGCATAATTAGTTGTTATTCCACAAGTTTAGTATCTGGAAGCAAAAATGTCGGGGGTATTGCAGGGATGGTTTCTGATAAAAGTAGCGTAACCGACTGCGTTGCATTGAATCCGACATTTATAGATAAAGACTTTGGCAGAACTGTGAAACGTGTGATTGGATTTCTTCAAGATGCTACCCTCTCAAATAATGTTGCTTACGCCGGAATTACAAACTCCAATGGTTACATTTACTGGCCTATCACAAACGCTGCTGGTTATATTTATGCTTTTGCCGGTAATAAGCCGCACTGGGCAGACGATTATGATGATTATAGAAATGGTGCTGATTTTACCACTGTAGAACTCCTTGCTGACGGAACGCTCGGCAACCGATTCAAAGATGGTTGGACAACGGAAAAAGGTAGTTTGCCGGGTTTGCGTGGTGAGGTGGTTGCCTTGCTTCCGCATTTACATAAAGAAGCTCAAACAGAAATGTTTAATACCAGTTGGTACACAGTAAATCCAAAAGCTACTAAATTCACTATCTCCACAGCCTCAGAACTTGCCGGACTCGCACAAATAGTCAATGGAACCTGGGGGGACTCTCGGGATAATTTTATGGGCAAGACCATTATGCTCACAGATAACATAGATTTATCTCAATATGAGAATTGGGTGCCAATAGGTTCATTTCTTAGAGAATTCTCCGGAACCTTTGATGGTGGCGGGCACGTAATAAGCAATCTTACAATCAGCAATTCACTTAGAATCGACAACTATTACAGTTCATATAAGGGTTTGTTTGGTTATATTAGACGTGGTAATGTGAAAAATATTGGGCTTGAAAATGTAAGTATTAGCGGTAGAACAGTTGTTGGTGCTGTGGTTGGAAAGATTGAATATGGCAGTATTGCCAACAGTTATTCCACTGGCACAATCAGTGGTTCCAGCAATAGAAATAGTTACTACAGTTTCGTTGGCGGTATAGCGGGAGATGTCAGAGAAGCAAGCAGTATAACCAACAGCTATTCTGCTGCTGCGGTCAGCGGTCGCGTTTATGTTGGTGGTATAGCAGGAAGCGTTCGTGCAAACAGTAGCGTAACCAATAGCTACTCCACTGGTGCGATTATCGGTATGGACGGGGTTGGCGGTATAGCAGGCGGGGTTGAAGACGGAAGTCGCGTGGCAAATTGCAGCGCATTGAATTCTGATGTAGAAAGCGCGTATAATAAGAATATCAGCGTTCCAAGAAGTGCAGGGCGTGTGGTTGGCTGCTACGATGGCGATGCTTGGCCTTGTAGGGACAATAAACCCGGAATTATTTCAAACAATGTTGCCTTTGTTGGAATGGAAGACGAAGGTGGTACTACTTACTGGGCTAACAAGGAAGCAAATGGGTTGGATGGTACAGACATTACCGCCAAAGAAATTCACCTTGACGGCCTGCAAAGCGGTGGTCAGTTTACGGCGAAAAACGGCTGGACAACGGAAAAGGGTAAGTTGCCCGGATTAAACGGCAAAGCAGTAGAAATGCCGAAGCATTTGCGGTTGACACAGTAAGCACTGATTTACTCGCTTGGGTATGGGGAGTACTCGCCTTTGGCGATTCACCAGCGAAATGTCCAGCGGGAAGGGTGTTGCGCATTTATTTTTAAATCTGCAATTTTTACAAAAAGTCCCTACGACTATTTGTAGAAATAATAAAAAATGCAAGAAAATACACTTTTTTCACTTTTTTATATTTTTTTTCCGCTGAAAAGCGTCTAAGTAATATGGAACATAAATTATGGAGGTTTTCATGAATAACGTTATTCAGAACAATCAGGTTGAGAGCTTGGTTATCACGATTCGCGGCGAGCGAGTCCTTTTAGACAGCGATGTGGCTACTCTTTACGGAGTGGAAACTAAACGGATAAACGAGGCGGTTAGCAATAATCCCGATAAGTTTCCGGATGGGTATACTTGGGAATTAGAACAGGATGAAAAAACAGAACTGGTCGAAATTTTCGACCGGTTCAATAAATTGAAGCATTCTACTACTTACCCCAAAGCTTTCACCGAAAAAGGGCTTTATATGCTTGCGACTATCTTAAAAAGCCCTAGAGCGACCCAGACTACTATTGCAATAGTGGAAACTTTTGCGAAAATAAAGGAACTGTCTCGTTGCGTAGGCGAATTGGCGAAAAAACCGGAGAAGGAGCAACAAAATAGTCTGATGCAAAAAAGCGGAGAGATTATTTCTGATATTCTAGGCGGAGGTTTGGACATTTCCGATACCGAAAGCGATATAGAAATAAATTTTGCATTGCTGAAATTCAGGCATAAAGTGCGCAGGAAACGGTAATGTCCGGGCATCGTGGGGGTAAGGTGCGTTGCGCTGTTATGAGGTTTTTGCAAATAGTGGCAGGGACTATTTGTAAAAAACGCTGCTTTGAACATAAATTATGGAGGCAATATGAGATACGGTCCTGAACGACACAATAGACGCTCTATTCGTTTGCGCAATTATAATTACGCAAATGCAGGGGCGTATTTTGTGACGATTTGTTTGAATCAACGCATTCCAAAAATATGGCGGTATTACGCAAATATGGGGCGGAATGTTGTTGCGGATGGGCGGGATATCGTTGCGGATGCGTTGCGAAGCGAAGGGCAGACACATAGGTCTGCCCCTACGCGGCCGTATGCGTGCGTGGGCAATATTTATTTTCCGATATTTGGTATAATTGAAAATGACGTTATGATGTTAAATGATTGCGGAAAAATGGTTGAAAAATATATTTTGGAAATCGTTAATAATGTGGACAAATTTTTAAATGTTGAAATTAATGAATATATTGTTATGCCAGACCATATCCATGCAATTATCAAAATAAATAATGCGTACACAACCGTAGGGGCAGACCTATGTGTCTGCCCGTGTGCAACGAATATTTGCCCATGCGCGACGATAAATGAACAAAATGCCATTGTGTTGGGAACGATTATCCAATGGTTAAAAACAATGACGACCAATGCGTACACGGATGGTATCAAAACCCAAAATTGGCGGTCATTTAATAAACGATTGTGGCAACGCAATTATTATGAACATATTATTCGCACCGAAACAGAATACATCAGAATTGCAGAATATATACGCAGAAACCCAGTTTTATGGCGAAAAAAACATTTAAATAGGATTTTGCGGTGTTGAATATCCACGGATAAACGGGGCGTTGCGGGGTGTTACGTAAAGCGGGAAGGGTGCTACCCGCGCTTCGCACGGTTCACCAGCGAAATGTAAAGCGGGAAGGGTGTTCCCGCACAAGGGGGTAGCGGAATAAGTATGCCTGCACAATTGGTAGAGCGTTTGTAGATGGGCTTTTAAGGAAAATGCAGGAAAACGCATGGTTTGCAGCGAGGGGGAAAACGTTCCCCCACATAGATGGAATGCGTTAATATGCATTGCGTAGCGGAATGCATTATTTTTATCCCACACACCTAGTGTTTTCTTGTTGTGTTAAAAAAAACGCTAAAGTTTTTTTGGGAAAGTGCCTATAACAAATATCAGAAAGAACCAATGCCAAAATCCAGGTTGCTAGCGAGTGTTAGAAAAGGGTTTGGCACCCGGAGACAAGGATGTCGATGGTTTAACCCTACACGGAGGTAAACGAAATGCAAATCAACAATAATATTCGCGCAATGGTGACGCAACACGCGCTGTTCCAAAACAACAACGCAATGAGCAAGTCACTCGAGAAACTCTCAACAGGTCTAAAAATCAATCGTGCTCAAGATGACGCGGCTGGCTTGGCTATGTCTGAGCAGATGAGAACCCAGATTCGTGGTTTAGGCAAAGCCAAACAAAACGCTCAGGATGGCCAGGCGGCTCTCCAGAT
>JAITUM010000270.1 GCA_031286305.1 Candidatus Fibrimonadaceae bacterium
TTTATTTTGTTCATAAATTTTCTCCTTGCGGTTTAAACTACTAATTTTTAATAAAGTAAACCATTAAAAAAAAAAAAAAAGAAGGTTTACCCCCCCCCCCCCCCCTAAATGTTTTTGCAATATTTGGCGTTTTCTATCTTTATAAGGTGATTCCTGCGATTTTTTTGTGGTTTCTGTTGCCTGTTCTAGGAGCTTGCTGTGGTAGCTTCTTTAATGTGCTTATATACAGAATGCCGCGTGAGCTTTCTTTGATAAAACCAGGCTCGCATTGCCCCGGATGCAAGCATAAAATCGCGATTTGGCACAATATTCCGGTTTTTGGTTGGTTAATTTTGCGTGGACGCTGTGCAAATTGCAAGGAACCTATTCCTGTTTCATACCCTATTGTTGAAATTTTAACCGCAACACTCGGTTTTTTAGCCGCTTTTTTAGCGGAACCAAACCCTTGGCAAAGTGCAGATTTGGTTAAAAGCATAAGTTTATTTTGGTTTCTAACCACTTTGGTTCCCATTTTTGCCATAGACTTTAAGCACTTGCTTTTGCCGGATACAGTCACCATAGGCGGCATTTTGCTCGGTTTTGCATTGTCTTTTTTTCCGGGTTCCATTGGGTGGTTAAGCTCTCTTATAGGCATTGCAGCATGTGGTGGTAGCTTGTTTTTGTTTGGTTTTGTTTGCTCAAAAATTCTCAAAAAAGAAGGAATGGGGTTTGGCGATGTGAAACTCCTTGCCGGCTTTGGTGCAATTATGGGAGCCGAGCTTGCAGGCATAGCTCTAATAATAGGAGCCTCGCTCGCTCTAATTATAACCATTCCGCACCGGCTTTTAACTAAGAAAAATATGCAGTTACCGCTCCCATTTGGTCCTTTTTTAGGGGTTGCCGCTCCAATTTCTTATTTGTTTGGAGATGCAATGCTACAATCTTTCCTTTCTCTTTTGTTTCAATTTAATCTTTCAGGGTTGTAGACGAAGCACTAAAGGAAGTATGCCTAGAAATAGAAAAGCGATACAAAGCAATTTTAGAAAGGGAAAGCCTTCCCTTCGCTTCAACCGCCCTCCTTCGGCTATGCTCAGGAAACGGGCGTTTTCCTGCATTTTCCTTAAAAGCCCATCTACAAATGCTTTACCAAGTGTGCAGGTATATTTATTCCGCTATCCCTTCTGGCCTAAAATTCGTGGTTTTTTGTATTGAAGTAGGATTGGTCAGACATAGTATTTTCCATCGTCTTACGCCGCTCTACGCCGGTAAAGATGTTCCTGAAACTCTATAAACAAGCGACTAATATTTGCTACATCACCCAAAATTTCTTTGGCATCTTCTAAAGATTGATATTTGCTTGTCAGCAGAATTGGAAGCTTATCTTGGTCTAATTCGTCCACGCCGAATTCTATGTATTTGCTCAATACAAAAGCAATAAATTCTTTCTGTTTATCATTTAGAAAAGCAAAAATAGTTGCTTCAGCAGCTTTGCTTCTCGCTTCTCTTGTCATTGCAACATAATCGCCATTAAAAACATATTCAAGCACATCATACAAATCGCTTTTTTCCATATCAACTAACTTCTGCAAAGTCAGCAAATCTGATTTGGGGAAACCAGCTTCTTCTAATTTTTCTAATAATGTTTTTCGAGTCTGCGGGTTACTCCAAAGTTTTCGTAACTCATCTTCGTCTTTGAAAAGTTTGGGCAATTCGCCAAAAAGATTGTTTAAAAAATCTTCTGCCGAAATAGGTTTGCCGTCTGCACTCCAAAAAGAGGTTGAAATCATATGTTGAATTTCTCGTTCCTTGCCGTTTCGAAGTTTTACTTTAATTTTTGATTTACGCTCTTTACTCTCTTCGTTTGTATTTTGCGCCTTTGTAATATAAGGTATTTCTGGTTCACGTAGAAAATTACCGTTTTCTTTTTCTGGCAGTTTATATTCTTCAGCAATCGGTTCACCATCCCATTCTGGATCACTAAAGTGCCTATAAGCATCTACAAAATCGTAAATAGTGAAAAACTCCTTGTCGTCAAATAAGCGGGTACCGCGCCCAATGATCTGTTTAAATTCAATCATGGAATTAATAGGGCGAAGCAAAACAATGTTGCGAATATTTCGTGCATCTACCCCCGTTGAAAGTTTTTGTGATGTTGTCAGAATTGTCGGGATTGTTTTTTCGTTGTCTTGAAATTCACGCAAATATCTTTCGCCTTCTTCTCCGTCATTGGCAGTAACACGAACGCAATAAAACAGATCTTTACTATTAGCATTTTGATTTATCAAATCTCTTATGAATGCCGCATGTAATTGATTGGCACAGAAAATGATAGATTTTTCGTTTTGATTTGCGTCATCCAAAAAGATTTTTACCCGTGCTGTCTCGCGCTCTTTAATTTCAATAATGCGATTAAAATCTTTTTCTTCATAAAGCTTGTTCTCTTCAATTTTACCTTCTATCACAGTATCGTCCGGCGTATAAATGTAGTCGTCCAGTGTAGTCTTAATGCGCTTCACCTTGAAAGGAGTTAGAAAACCGTCATTGATGCCGTCTTTGAGCGAATAAATGTAAACTGGTTCGCCAAAATATTTATAAGTATCTACGTTATCCTTGCGTTTAGGCGTAGCGGTTAAACCCAACTGTACAGCAGAGCTGAAATACTCCAGAATCTCGCGCCAATTGTTTTCGTCATTTGCTCCGCCGCGATGGCATTCGTCAATGATTATGAAGTCAAAATAATCCTTCGGATATTCGCCAAAGTATGGCGTAGGTTTTCCTTCAGCATCTGTGCCGCTCATAAAGGTTTGGAAAATTGTAAAGAAAATACTGCCATTGGTTGGAACTTTACCTTTTTTCTTTATCTCATCGGGTTTTATGCGCACCAAAGCATCTTCGGAAAATGCCGAAAATGAGTTGTATGCTTGGTCTGCTAAAATATTGCGATCTGCCAAGAATAAAATACGTGGCCTGCGACTTCCGTCACGCTTTAAATTCCAACGAGTCTGAAATAATTTCCAAGCGATTTGAAAGGCGATCGCTGTTTTTCCTGTTCCCGTGGCAAGAGTAAGCAAAATTCTATCTTTACCTTGCGTGATTGCCTCTACAGTCCTTTGCACAGCTATTTCCTGATAGTAGCGCAATTGCCAACTTCCGCTTTTATCTTCAAACGGGACATCGGCAAATTTCTCTCTCCATTCATTTTGTTCGGAAAATGTTTTGTTCCAAAGCTGCTCGGGTGATAAAAAAATAGTTACCAGACCTTCTTCGCCTGTTTTTATGCATATTTGGTAGATTTCTTTTCCGTTCGTGCTGTAAGTAGTTTCTAATTGCATTTTTTGAGCATAATTTTTAGCCTGCATAACGCCTTCGCCTACAGGCAACTCATCGCTTTTGGCTTCAATAACGGCAAGCTTTATGCCTCTATATACCAACACATAATCAGCAATATCACGCTTGCCCCTGCCACCGCCGGTCTGTAGTTTGCCTGCTGTAATACTATATTCGCGAAGAACCCTTGAACCATCAGCAACACCCCAGCCGCAGGCTTTTAGCTTGGGGTCGATGAGTTCGGCTCTGGTTTCGGATTCGTTCATTTAACATCTCTCTTTATTGTAGAGGTTTGATCGATTATAAGCTGTTTTTGAACGCTGATTCCCAAAGTAGTGCAAATTTTGTCTTTTGTTCTGTAATCTGTCTCAAACATATACATATGATCAATAACAAGATTTTGAAGAACAAGCATACTTAGCCTGTTCTTCTCCATTTCGTCATTGTAATTCTCTATTAATTCGATATTAGTAGCTATATTTGAATAGCTCAACTTTACTGCTAAATCAATAAGTTTTACAGAATTGTAAGGTTGTGCTTCTAAAGCCTTACTAAAACTGTTCTTCAGTTTATCATAACCTATTGCGTTTGAAATTCTTTTGGTTATACCGAATGATACCATAAAGCAAAGTCTAAATATAAAACCTCTTGATTCTTCTTCTGCTCTTATCTTTAAACTATGCTTGTCTTTAAAATGCTTTTCTTTAATTAATCGACTTATATGCTCAACAATATCTTTCGAATTTCTTTGAAGTAATTGCAAATAAGAATCAAGTGTTTTTAGACCAACATTGTACGTTGTAGTAACTAAATTTAATTTTTGTTCTCCGTTTAACTCGCCCCAATGCTTTTTTACAACTTGTCCTAAAATATCAATCGTTTTTAAGGCTCTTGTTATTTGGGCAAAGAAGTCTATAGTAGATATATCATCATCAAGAGAAAAATTATCATAATCACCTTTTTCTTTTTCAAGTTCCTTTTCAAGCTTTTCTCTCTCTTCTTCTTCTCTGAGTTCTTCGTCCCGTTGTTCATTCACATTTACAATTTCCAAAACTTGTTGAGGAATTTTTTCTACAAATTCATTGATTCCTTTTATATCATCTTGTAATTGTGTAACTTTAGCTTCTGGAAATAAAGATTCTGCAATCTCAATTAACTTGGTTATAATGAAGTTATCCTTCGAAAGATGAGTTACGAACATTATGATACTTGCATATTCATCACGGAACACACGCAAACACATTTTGGTAACTAACTCTTTTATTTCCTGTTTGTTGGCTATTTCATTTGCAATGTATTTTGCAACAAAGAAGTAATAAACGTATTTTTCTTTAACATAAACTCTGTTGTTTACATAAAGTAGTTTTGCAGAATCAAAAGTTTCGAGGATTACTTCTTTTCGGTAACTTAAATCGTGATTTTCACAATATTTTTTATGAAATGCATCAAATTCTTCCAAAGAAACGTCTTTTACACCTTGTTCAAACAAGAAAAAACAAAATTGTGTAAGATAATTATAGTAAAGACTAATATCCTTTCTATCTTTAATTGTTTTGCTGAAACACTCGTTTATCAATACTTCGTAATAAAATCCGTGAATAGAGTAATTTGGGTTTTGAACGTTGCCGCTTTCAAGTACCTGCAAAATAGAAAGTAAATAGAATGGATAAGAAGGTATATAATTTTTTCCGATAATTGATTTTATTAATGCAATATAAGCATCATTTTTTCGTAAAATTTCGTTATGGTCCTCGAAACGAATGTCAATACCAATCGTGTTCCATTTGTTTACTAAGTCATACCTGAATTTTGGACCAAATTCCAAAATGGTGTAAAGTTTAAAATTTTTAAATGGGTCTTGTTTGTTCAAATTATCTATTGGCATCGTAGTATTACCAGTGATGATAATGTGTGTAAAGATGCTCTCTAAATTATTCATCAAGGCTGGCCAATATTTGCTTTTGCCTTTTGTTGTTTTGTGGAAATCATCAATGATTACAACTATTCTTGTATTATCTACTTCAGAAATTTGAAATGAAATTTCATACTGCTCTGTTATCTTTTTTTCAATTAGTTTTTGCAGTGTTTCAGGGCGAATATTTGCACCAACATCTATGCCATTTATTAAAATAGGATAAAACCCAAGTTCGAAATATTTTTGAAACAGATATTTACAACTTGCCGACTTACCTATTGAATCATTGCCGATAAGTACAAATTTTGTTCCTTTAGCACCAATAGTATCTGTTAACTCATCAAGGTTTTCAACTTTAGTTGTAGCGGATTTCTTATCGCTATTCAACTCTTTAAGATCAGGGGCTATATAAATATTTTCAAGACACAAGTTGTCGACTTTGCTGTGGGCGAATCTTGCTTCAATATCGTTTAGAAATTCTTTGAAATTTTCTTTTATTTCAGGGATTACTTGTCGTTGCCCTTTTGTTATTGCAGATGTTGTTTCGATAGCGTTATTTTCTTCTATTAAAATATCTTTAATGTAACGTATCAAATCCATTCTTAATGTTTTTTCAAAATCCTTTGTTAAGGAGAATTGCTTATGATATGCTCCTAATTCTTCTATTTTCTTTTTGAAGTCTTTAACTTTTTGTGCTTGCATTAAATCTGCAGCTTGCGGAATAGGGGCAGAATTAAAATAGAACATTATTTGAATATTTCTTTTACTTGTATATCTTTCGTAAGCAAGCTGAAATTCTTCTTCTGTTCCTGAACTGGCTCGCTTGGTCGGTGAGCCGAATTTTTTCCACATTATACCAACAAATATCTGATAATCACTACCTATTTGCTTATTGATTACGTCCTGACCATCTTCACCCATTGCAGGATAAGTGTCATTTTCCCATTTCAGCAGTTCAAGCCTAAAATTATCTCTTGAGCCAATAGATTTATTAATTTCGTCAACAACTTCTTCTGCAGCAAGCCTTTCATTTTCCGTGTCACACGGTGAAGCTAAAAATATTTTGAATAGTCTCATTTTATTTCTCCTTTTTTGTTAACTCTCCACTAAACACTTTCTGTAATATAGATTTTTTCAACTCCTCCAAACCAATTATCTTCTTTCGATACACTGCCTCCAACCTTTGGGTTTCGGCTCGCAAGGCGTCTAATTGGCGAACTATGGACTGTTGTTTGCTAAGTGGAGGGTAAGGTATAGGGATTTTGTTCAACATGGCCTGATTTAATTTAGGTTGTGCCATCCCACTGACATAGCCATCAATCTTTATTGAGTTAATATAGAGCTCAACAAATTTCTGAGTAATGAGATTTGGAAATCTTAAAACGTGAGCGTGATTGTTTACCCAAGTTTTACCGGATATTGAAAAGGCTATTGGATAAGTTCTTGCCAAAAGGTTAGCACCATCTTCAGAAATGCAAAGCAAGTCTTCATTGAATATGTAATCAGCTACATAATCAACTATGCCTGATGCCCCGTAATATGGAATTTTGCCGCTTTGCCTTTTATTTTTAGTTATTGGAACCCTTTTACTGTCAAGGTTTTCAGAAATTTGGTTTAATGTTTTCATTTCCCAATTCCCACCCCCAAACACCCCTTGCAAATAACTCTCAAAAACTTCCCTAACATTTTTAAGATTTTGTTCGGCATTGGCTTTTGCTTTGTCAATGATAGCAAAGCACTTGTCTAATATGGAAACGATACGTCGCTGTTCGGGAAGGAGTGGAATAGGAACTTGAACAGAACTTACTAATGCAATATTCAAATTTCTAACAGTTGAACCTGCTGCTAAATAATCAAACTGCGTAAATACGTAAGGCGATGAAAGTAAATAGTACAGAAACTCCGCCTCAAATATCTTATTACCATTTTGTTTTAAAACTAACCATCCATCGTGAATACATCCTGTGGTTTTCATGATGTATGGCCTACCAAAACTCATTGAATTAGATAGTATGAAATCTCCTTCGTGGACTATTCTTGTTTTATGTAAGCTTTCTTTATTGATTTTTTCCTTTGTTTCGAAAATATATTTATTTGAAGCAGTAGCATCAGATATTTTTATCCAATTGATTCCATCGGGGGAATCTGTTAAAAACTTTTCAATAGGGCGTGGTGAACCACCACGTTCAATAGTTAAAACTTCCCCTAACTTCCTCACCTCCCATCTTTTCGGCAAATTCACTCCATCATTTTTTCTCATATTCTCTCCGAAACCACATCTGTATTTGTGTTGCCTTCGACTCCGCTCAAGCAACGGGTAGTATCGCTTAAGCAACGCAGAAAGCAACAACCCGGTGGCTGAGCGGAGTCGAAGCCA
>JAITUM010000013.1 GCA_031286305.1 Candidatus Fibrimonadaceae bacterium
ACCGACTCAAGAGACGGGCAAAAATACCGCACGGTAACAATAGGCACACAAACATGGATGGCGGAAAATTTGAATTATAACGACGGCGGCGTATGCCATGGCAATAATCCATCCAACTGCGCCACTTATGGTCGCTTGTATGATTGGCAAACGGCTATGGCTCTTCCTAATTGCAACGAAACCAATTGCTCGGGTCAAGTAGTATCAATGCACAGAGGAATTTGCCCTGAAGGATGGCACATTCCAACCAATGAAGAATGGAATATTTTGATAGATTTTGTAGGCGCTTCAACGGCAGGAACCAAGCTAAAAAACAAAACTGGTTGGGGGGCCTCCAGCGAACATCCTGTAATCCCCGGCACAGATGACTACGGATTTTCCGCCTTGCCAGGTGGCGGTTACACTCCCGGTTATAGCCTCGGCCAAACCGGTGCTATCGGTCTCTGGTGGAGCGCAACAGGGAATATTGGCGCGGCTGTAACCTATATGATGCTTGGCGGCTCTGCGGATGTTTCCCAAATTGAAGCTGGTAAGCATACTCATCATTCCGTGCGTTGCATTTTGGGCGAAAAAAAGCATTTCACCGTCACATTCAATACAAATGGTGGAACTCCGGCAACAATGCCCTATCTTGCCGTTGACAGCGGCCTAACACTTTGGACAAAGTATCCGGCAGATCCAACCAAGACTGGCAGCACTTTTGGCGGATGGTTCGATGGAGAGGAGCTCTACACCGCATCAACGACAATCACCAAAGATGTAACGTTGGTTGCAAAATGGAATAAACTTAGCGACAGTGAAGACGGTGGCACTCTTACTGATTCAAGGGACGGTCAAAATTATCCTACCAGGATAATAGATGGCAAAAGATGGATGGCGAAAAATTTAAACTATGCAACAGACGATAGTTGGTGTTATGGTGAAGATAATTCCAATTGCGCAGAATATGGCAGATTGTATTCTTGGGATGCCGCAAAAAATGCTTGCCCAGCGGGATGGCGTTTATCGACTGGTGATGATTGGGTTGACTTGGTGCAGTTTGCCGGTGGTTATAATTTTGCAGGCGGTGTTCTTAAATCAACAAGCGCCGCAGGCAGAGACGATTTAGGCTTTTCTGCAATGCTCGGCGGCTACTTTTTTAAGAATGTTGACAAATTCATCAACATTGGCGAGGTTGGTATTTGGTGGCGCGATTTTATGGGGCCGGATGGTGGCCCATGCGCTTTGGAAATGAACCAACAGGAGCGTGTGTCTTCGATATGCCTGTTCCCTGATGAAGTGGGAAATGGATATTCCGTGCGTTGTGTGGAGGGGGAGTAAATGCCTATTGCAATGGGCGTATCAGGCTCTTGTTTGCGCAACTAAATGGGGCTGCCACTCACGGGCAGCGGATGGGGTGGAAGCATTCCCGAGTGGGGACGGAGTGCCTTTTTTATTTTACTCACGGGAAATTTTTCTACATTCCTACCAATGATAGGTCTCACACCATTTAAATCCTTGCCACGACCAATGCAGGCAATTTTACTGATAAATGCGGTAATATATCTGCTGTCTTGGGTTTATAAAATGGAAATACTGGTGTATGGAGCCTTTATACCAAGCCATGCGCCGGAGCTTTGGCGCTTTTTGAGCTACGCATTTGTGCATATAAATTTTATGCACATCCTCTTTAACATGCTAATGTTTTGGATGTTTGCGCCGGAAGTCTGCGCAACGCTTGGCGAAAGAAACTTCACCTCCCTTTATTTGGTATCTGCGGTATTTGCCGCCATATTCAGCTTGCCGTTTTATACCCTTGAAGCCATGGGGAATAACCCCAACGTTCCGATAATAGGAGCTTCGGGAGCACTCTTTGGGGTCATGGTAGCATATGCCTTTTTGTTCCCAGAGCGAACTATCCTGATGTTTTTCATAATACCAATGAAAATCAAATACGCAATATGGATCTTCATTGCCATAACCGTGTTTATGGTTAGAAGCAACGATGGCATAGCACACTTTACGCATTTGGGCGGAATAATTTCCGGATACCTGTTTATGCTGGCATGGTCAAAGCCAAAAAAACAAAAAACATATTCAAGAGAATTTTTCAAGGAACAAGCAAAACAGTACAAGCCAACCCCAAAGGAAGGCGAGCTTTACAAAGGTTCCTTCAATGCAAAAGAAGAGCGATTAAATGAAATTTTGGAAAAAATAAATCGCAACGGTTTACAATCTCTAAGCCAGGAAGAGCGTGATTATCTTCAATGGTTTGGGCAACAAAATAAAAAAGGTGGTTAAAATGAAAAAAGCAATTGGCGTTGGTGCAGCTTTGGTAGACCTAATGGCTTCGGTTAGCGAAGAGTGGGTTGTTCGGCAAAAACAAGCAAAGGGTGGCATGAGCCTTGTGAACTGGGGAGAAATGGGACGCTTGCTCGGTAATGTGGGAAAGCTGGAAATAATCCCAGGCGGTTCGGCAAGCAATACCATGATAGGCTTATCAAGGCTTGGCGGTTTAGCACGCTTCATATGCAAGGTCGGCAATGATGATTTGGGCGATGTATATTCGCAAAGTCTCTACAATAATGGAGTGGAAGGTTTTGTGCGCAAAAATGCAACTTCCACCGGACGTGTGCTCTCTGCGGTCACGCCAGATGCTCAGCGCACCATGTTCACTTATCTGGGAGCTTCAGCAGAGCTCTTGCCAACGGAGATTAGCGATACTCCATTTAGCAAAGCGGATGTTCTTTATTTGGAAGGTTATTTGGCATATAACCCTTCGCTCCTTTTGCACTGCGTTCAAATGGCAAAAAGCTGCGGCTTGGAAGTAGCCTTGGACTGTGGCTCCTTTGGGGTTATAAAAGATTGCCGCTTTATACTGGATAAGTTGCTGGAAGACAACGCAATTGATATTTTAATAGCAAACGAAGATGAAGCTCGTACTCTCACCAGCGTAGAAGAAGACTTGGCATGCATGGAAATGGCTAAAATGGCTAAAATTGCCGTGGTTAAAATAGGCAGAAGAGGTTCGATAATCGGTGAAAAAGACACTCTTATTAGAATAGATACGCCAGAAGTCAAAGCTATAGACACTACAGGTGCCGGAGACCTGTGGGCCTCAGGTTTCTTATATGGTTATCTAAACGATTGGTCGCTTGAAAAATGCGGAGAGCTTGCCTCTGCGGCTGCCTCAGAAGTTATACAGGTTATGGGACCTATAGTGCCGAATGCCGGTTATGAGAGGTTAATTAAAATTAGAGACAAGATAGCAACTAAATAATTGCTACATTAGGCTTTATTATGCAAAAAAAAGTGCTCCTCACTCTTATCGGGATATTACTCTCCGGTTTCTGCTTTGCTCAGAGCGACAATGCCCAAGATAGCGTGGCGGTTGTTGCTCAAGATAGCGTAGCAACAGTTCAAGATAGCGTGGCTATTTCCGCCAATGGAGTTCTATCCATACAGAGTTCCACGCTAGCAGGCGTATGGCTTAACGGACAGGCCGTAGGAAATACGCCGTTTTCAATGGAAGTGCCTGCAGGCTGGGTTATTTATTCTTTGCGGGCTCCCGGTTATTGGTCGGAAGTTTTCATTGCAAATATTGAGGCGAGCACAGAAATTCAGCATGAGGTGCCGTTAAAGAAGTATGAGCTTGACACGCGCGAGCTGCCTGATGTATCGCATATAAACGATTTGAAAGTTTTGGAAAGCTTATATGACAGCCTTGGGCAAAGACCCGTCGAAACCCCCTCAGACTCTGTCTGTTTAGCCATTTTTGTGGCAGACTATCCTCTACCCGTTTCTGCGCCCAGCCCACTAGAGCAAACCTCAAGCGAATACCGAGAATATTACGAAACCTATATCAACGAGAGGCAGCTTTCATTTAACGAATGGTATACAAGCTGCTCAGACCCTCAGCAACACTTAAATGGAATTTCAAGACGCATAAACGAGCTCGGAACAACGCAGATTAGCGGTTTTATTCCTGTTGTTGGCGGAAAATTTGACCCTACTGACTCAAGCGGCTTGAAAGGTGATTTGGTGCTCTACTTGCGCTCGCCGGACGGTCGCGCAGATGTTTTTTGGAAAGGAGTTTGGGAGAATGATTTTTTAACAGGCGACGCCTTGGTAATAGCCTTGACTTCCAACGTTCCTGCAGCACTGTCTTTTTTAACGGCTCAAAATAAAACAATATGGATTCCTGTTGAAAGCGGTTTTTCAAGGCATTTTTTCAAGTATCACGAGCTTAATATATCTTGGAACGGTTTGCTGTTTTCCATGGAAGGCGATTTTATTTTGCCTGAATGGTTGGCAAGCGTTGTGCCGCAACCTGAAGCTGCGCCTGAAGCAGAGGTAGCAGCGCCGGTACAGCCGGAGCTGGCAAAAGCATTGCTCGCAAAAATACCGGGCGGCAATTTCAACTACAGAGGCAAAGATATGCAAATGAGGCCCTTTGCCATGAATGTAAGCGCTGTGGATCAAGGGTTGTATAAGGCCATGTGCGGAAAAAAAGATTTTGGCAAGTTCAAAGGCGATTCGCTTCCTGCTCATAGTGTTAATTGGAAAGAAGCAAACAAGTGTTGCGTTGCGCTTGGTGGTGAGCTTCCCACTAAAGCTGAGTGGGAATATGCAGCCAGAGCAGGCTCACCGTCTAAGTTTGCTTGGAGCAACGATGCAAATCCCAAAGATTTTGCCGAATTCAACAGTGCAAAACCTGCTCCAGTTGCCGGCAAAAAACCTAATGGCTGGGGGCTTCACGATATGTTCGGCAATGTTGCCGAGTGGGTTCAAGATGATGGCTTTTGGTTTGGCAAATACAAGTACCTAAAAGGCGGCAGCTGGAAATCTAAAAAGAACAGTGACTTAACTGTTGAAAGCCACGCTGAAGAAGATGCCAGATACTGGGGAACCCACACAGGGTTCAGGTGCGTGTTTAAAAATTAGGCAGGGGAAAGCCTTCCCCTCGCTTCAACCGCTCCGCGTTTGGCCGCTACCCCTTCGGGTTTAGTGTCGCTAATTTCTACTTTATCTTTAATGCGCAGAAAGAGACCTAACATAGATTTGAGCAGTAGCGAGTTTGCAAGCTTTAGGGAAAACAACATGCTTTATGTAGATAAAAGCATGTTTATTGAACATTTTATGGATAATTCCAGCAGTGTCCTTCTAATCACTCGTCCGCGCAGAATGGGCAAAAGCCTCAACATGAACATGCTTGCGGAGTTTCTGGACTGCAAAAAGAATTCAGGGCATTTGTTTAAGGGGTTGAAAATTGAAAAAAGGAAAGTGTTTAAAGAGAGTTTGAATAAGTACCCCGTGATTTATTTGACTTTCAAAAATCTTAGCTCTACTAATTATAAAACCTCCCTTTACCGTCAATTAGCAAAGCATATAGAAAAATATTTGCTTCCCGAGCAATACACAAAACCAGTCAAAGAAATCATTAGAAATAAGAAAAGTGACGATGAAGAAAATTTGCATTTGCTCATAGAAAATTTGCACCTTGCACTAGGGGTTAAACCCATAATTTTAATCGACGAATACGATCGTCTTCTCATGAACTCTCTGCATAAGCCAGATTATGAAAAGATAAAAAATTACATCTCTGAGGTTTTTGAATTTGCATTTAAAGACAGTTCGCACATTGAGAAAGTTTTGCTAACCGGTATTTTGAGGATTAGCCAAGAGAGCATGTTCAGCAAGCTGAACAATGTTACCGTTTACGATGTATTTGAAGAAAGCGAATTTGACGAAGACTTCGGTTTAACGCAAAAAGAAGTAAAGGCTTTGGTAGAGCCAAAAGATTTTCAAACAATCAAAAAGTG
>JAITUM010000019.1 GCA_031286305.1 Candidatus Fibrimonadaceae bacterium
ATTTTTGCCTCAATGCCCCATGCTTCCAATAATTCTACCGTTGATACCATGTTGTCTAAATCACTAAGTATTCCGGTGATTACCCAAGTTGTTCTTGTAAGTTTTTCCGGATAACCGGGCAATTTTAAACGGATAAAGCTTCCAATGTCTATAGATTCTTCCATAACAGGGCTTTTCAATGTGCGCAAGACCGAAGTTATGCATTTTATTTGTGCTTTGCGTAAATGCGCGCAGTTCCAGCATAGGTAATTAAATGCAAAAAGTTCTGCGCCATCCCAATCCATTATCCATTCAGCATCTATGCTTTTTACAATTCCTACATTGGAGCTAAAATTTTCCGTTAACCGGCCGCGAACTTCCTTCCATTTATCTTTGCCCATTTTTCCATCTTCCAGCATTTCATTCCATTTTTTCCCATCTCTGAGAATTCTTTGCCCGTCAATATATAAGGAGTGTTCGTATTTGTCGGTCTCCGGATTTTTGCCCCACGATATTGAAATGCCGTTTAAAATATCATCTCGGTGAGAGCTTTCCATTCTAAAATCGTACATGTTATTTTCTAAGACTATTGCATCTAAAGGAATTGGTGTTATTTCCGGATCAAATTGCCGTGATATTGATTTAACCAAGAATTCTTTTTCGATTGGCGAGAATCTTACCAGCGTTGCCGATTCGGATGCTAAGTTTCTTAATTTATCCCGAAATGCAACTGCTTCGTTATTTATGATTGTTCCGTATTTATTGCCATCCAATTCACCAACTGCATTCACTTCGTACTCAGTGCTTTTTGTTAACTCTAATAATCCTAATAATCCGCACATAGCCGGAATCAATGATTCGCCTGAATTAGAGGAATTAGAATCAAGAAATTCCCCGCTGGCGTATAATTTACCCGCATCGTAGGGCATTCTTACAGTTAAATGGAGTTGAATTCCGCCTAGTATAAATTCGGTGAAGTCAAGAGGATTGTAGTTATATGTTCCAATTATTATTTTTTGCATTTCTGCTATAGGTATGGGAGTATTAAAATTTACAAAAGTAGTCGTTAAGGTTCCATCGTTTTTACTCGCTACATCTGCATGGTTATTACCAAAATAATAACGAAGCGACCGACTCCATGAAGGATTAGCATTTGGAATTTTAATTCTAACACAGAAAATACAGGAAACGACATTTGCTTCAGGTAAATTAAGTTCTGGAAAATTAACAGAAGTTTTTACTCCCAGGACACTGCCTTCAGCTCTGATTTTCGGGTGGTTTTCCCAATCAATTTTTTTTAATGATATGAGGGATTTACTTGCATCTAGAAAAGCGGATGGATTCCCGGTCGTGAAGCAATTTACCGAATTTGCCACTACTACTAATGATGTTGGAGAAATAGAGATTTGAGCTTCAATTTGATTCGCTCTAAAATTGCTAATCCCTCTTATTACTTTGCCTTTTGAATGGTAGAATTGCTTCGGGCTTCTTCCGAGTGAGTAGAAGGTCGTATAACTGCCAATAGGCTCAGAAGGTCTTAAACCAGCAAGGTTAATTATTCCATAATATTTAGACACTCCCTCGTTCACATCGTCATAGTAAATGCGCCAATTGCAATCAGACCACGCTTGCAAATACTCAACATCATCCCCATCACCTATTGTGTAATCATCAGGAGTATCTTTATCTAAAGTTGGGCGATAGATACTACGGCTATTCAGGTCGCTAAGTAAAAAATGCTCTCCAACATTAATGTCATTGGGCAAAAGACTGTGGGTGCTGATTGTTCGAAAATGCGCTTCCCTGAAAAAATCTGAAAAGGAAATTGTCTGAAGCCCTGCTGCAACAAAACTTACAGGAATAAATTTATCTTCTTCCATTTTCAAAAAAAACTGAGGTTTTTTCTTTAACCGCCTATCAGATATTTTTATTATATCCTGCCCTGTATCACTTTTCTCAAACTTCACCGGCCAAGACGACATTTCTGTATTTCCCAAAGCTATAGGAAAATCGCTTTTTTTAATTTGTGGCGAACCAATGCTCTCACCAATGCTTATGGTAGTGCCACCGGTTCCATTTGCAACGGAATTAACAACGCCTCTGTAAATTACATCATCGTTCTCAAGCAAAACCGCTTCACAGCCTATAAGATTAAATTTTTTTTTATTTTTCTCATTAATATCTTCCAACCAATAAAACAGATCAACGGTTTGAAAACTCCCATCCTTTGAGCTGTACATCGATGGAATCCTTATTTTCCAAACAGTAAGACTTTGCAAAGGGCTTTCGCGAAAATCGTCTATTGTCCGGTCAAGAGTGCCAAATGAATCTATGGGATAGTGACCGCGTTCATATTTCTCATGGTATTCTTTGCTAAATATCAATCTATTAATAGGAGCTCCAAGATGATCCACCCAGCCACGATGCCTAAAAGAAAAAGGAGCATTAATTGCAACCTTATACACTTTAGCTTCCTCTCACAAACATGTAAGGTAATTCTATATCATAATATAACCCAGCATCACCGCGTAGCGAAATTATACTCTTCAACTTTGATGGACCTGCGTATTGTGCGTTTTCAATACTCTCACCCATGCCTTTCCCTAAATCCATATAACTGGGGCATTTGATTTTAAAAGAAACTTCACCAAGCCGCACATGGTTCAAAAGAAAATTTTCATATTCTTTTACAACATCGTAGTGTATGGCTTTCCAAACTATGGAGGCGTTTATTCTTGTTGGACCATGATTGAATACATGTCGTATTCCGGTTGCGGAATCTACGGAAATACAATTCAATTGTTCTGCATAAGGGTACATTGGGTATGGGTTTGCCGGTATTAAAAGTTTGTAACTACCGCAAATAAGTGTAACATGTAGTGCCATTTACCGCCTCCACTGAGCTTCTTTCAAAACAGGTTCTATTTCATCTCTAAAAGTTTTTTGCGTCATCACAGCCGTGTTTATCACGATTGTGTTGCTATTTGATTGGCTATTGTTGTAGGTATTGGCTGTTCCGTAATTCAACGCATTTACGCCTGCTTCGCCGCCAACTGCTCTGACTGCCATTGGGTTTAGGATTGCTTCTCGACCTTGTTCGTTTGCCATGATGAGTGTGTTATGACCGGGAATCATGCCACCGGTGTACATATTTTGTCTTTTGATAGCGTCAACATGAACATAAGCCGCAACAGCTTGTGCCGCAGCAAGCGGAATATTAAGCGGGTAAGGAACACTAGTCATAGTTTTTAAAACAGCCAACGCTGCATTTATGCTGGCCTCTCCTACTGCAGCAGTTTTATAAGCAAGTCTATAAACATCGCCTTTTTTCTTGCTACTATCTAGCATTTTTTTAGTAGTTCCCAAGCTGTCTTCAATAGCCTTTGCGTGTTTTGCTACATCTTGTACTTCTTTGCTGAGTAGCATTTCATTTATTAGTTCTCCTGCGGTTTTAGTGTACCACTCGAATATTCTTAATAAATTGCTTCGCTGTTCTTCCGTAATTTCTAATTCTTTTTCTCCACATTCAATTTGTGATTCAAGCGACTTAGCTCTTATTTCCTCTTCAAGTTTTGCAAGACTTTTCATTGCTTCTGCTTTTTTCTTCATTGAATCATCAAATGCCTCTGTCATGTTTTTTGACAATTCACTTATTTTGATTAAGGAATCACAGAATATATTTGCCTGCGCATCCACTTTAGTAAAACTTTGATTCAAAGTTTCTATATCCTCGTCAATTTCTTTTACTACTGACGAGGCATTATTCTCAACTTCAATTTTATACTTTATTGCCATATACTCTCCTTTAAACTGCTAATAACATTCCGTGCCAGGAAGAATCTTTTTTGAAGCTGTAGCTGTTACATGTGCTCCAGTACTTGTAGCTTTTTGACATTCTCTGCCATTTCGATATATTTTTACGGTTATGCTTCCTGAATAACCATTGTTTTGGGTCGAAAGATAAGATAAATAAGAAGCACCAACGTAATTACCATCATCATACTCGGGATCACGAGCATATTTCTCTAAACGAAATTCTTTGAACCAAGGGAGAGAGACATTGCTTAATTGTTCTGTGCCACCATGCGAATTATTCATGGTAATATTAACCGAAGGTGCGGTTCCTGTTACCTCATACCTTATTATCGTAGGTCCACAGCCAGCTATCAACAAACACATCAAAACCAAGCAAAACGCAAAAAAGTATTTTTTCATATTTATTATCTCCTTTTATAATCTACCTCAGTAAGGCTATGATTCCTTTCTTTTAAACTAGAAAATAAAAATACTAGAATAAGCAAAGAGTATATATTATAATTTGCCAAAAGCTGTGCTTGTTTTTGCGCTTCCCCATCAAGGCTTGCAATTCGCATTTTTTCGTCAAAATCGGCGAGGTTTTTCATGGCATCGGCTTTCTTTTGCATTTCCTCGTCAAATACTTTTGCTTGGGCTTGCGCAAGTTCTGCTGCTTGTTTTTGGGCTTCCATAGCTGACAATGCGGCTACAAGCGAAGCTTCTTGTTTATTGTTATAGCCGGCGATGGCGGCCATAATAGCCTCTAGCTCTATTTTGGCACATTCTGTTGTTGTTTGGGCTATTTCTTGCAAACTATCTTGATACGCTACATTAGCTTTAGCTTTATCAAGCATTTTTTGTGTATCTGGACTTAAATAATGAGTTTCAGCACGTTTATCAAGAGCTTCTATTTTGCCTTGCGATTGGGCATAAGTTATTTCTTCTCGAGTAAAATATGCTTTTCTGAGGAGTGCTTTTATTTCATCTTGTGCCGCTTGATTTGCCGCACGTCTGCCTTTGTCGTTAAGTCTAATATATTCTTCAGTAAATTGCATTGATAATCTTTTTGCTTCCAATGTTTTTAGTTCAGCCATGTATAAATCGTTTTGCCGTCGAGCGGCTTCTTTTTTTTCTTTATTATAATCTTTTAACTTGTCAATACCACGTATTGTATATTCAGTCGCAACACCAGCGCCTACTACGTATACTAATGGTACTAATGCTTGATATGCCATAATTCCTCCCTTTCTAATCCTTCACGCAACGAACTGACATTAATAATGACTTAGACAACTCAGAAGTCGTTGTTGTTTTATGTAGCCCTATTGACCAATATTTTGCTGCAAGATTAAAACCAACTGCTTCTGTGGCAGTCCACCAAAAACCAAAATGACCGAGCCCATTGAATTTGTCAATACAATAACCGCCAGGAAGAGCAGCGAAGCCGTAGATATCCATGCCATTATACATTTCCCAACCGCTTCTCGCTTTGAGCCTTTTATCTGTGTTCTTGAAAATACGCTTTGTATTCTTGTATAATATTTCCCATTCCGAATATCTTGGCAAATGCCATCCTTCAGGGCAGGCGTTCATAGCCTCGTCCCAGTTGTAAAGTCTCCCGTATATTTTGCAGTTTTCGGAATCATTATCATAACATTTCCCAATGTCGCTACCATCATAATTCAAATTTTCTGCCATCCAAATTTGTTCACCTATTTTAATGGTTTTATACACTTTAGTGTCACGAAGGTCCATTAACATTTCACTTTCAATAGGATTTAACATTTTATTTCCATCATCGTAGAGAGATATAAGTGCGTAGCCAAGCAAAAGACCTATTGTGCAGAGAATGAATCTAATTAACCATGCAGGTTTTTTTTCATGCGAAATGCCTTTTGGATTAGAACCGTATTCGTTTTCACCTGTTTGGCTATCTATACAACCTAACACTATGGTAAAAACCATTACTAAAAACCAAGTTCCCATCGCAACACTTGATATGGGTTCAATGGAGGAGCTAATCCATGAAATAAGGCATAAAATAAAATATATAGCAACCCATGAACCACTTTGACCTATATCATGCATACGGCGAACAAATACTGCAAGCTCAGGCAAAAGCACAGCTAGTGCGTATAAGTAAGATAGTATTGTAATACCGTCACTTCCCCAAAAAATAAAATCAGCAACAGATAGTACAGTCATGGTAATGTACATAAAAAGAACAAATCCCCAATATTCTTTTCTTTTTGCTCTACCTTCGAAATCAGTATAATTTTTAAGGCATTTCACATGGTATCCAAACAGAGAAAGTTTTTCCACTTCGGCAATATCCGGCGTCACTTCTATGGTAGGTTTTAGCACCGCCTCCTCGGCACGCATAGGCTTTGCCCCGCATTTTGGGCAAATCCATGCAGCCTTTTTAATAATAGCTCCACAAGATGAACAAAACATCTCGTCTTCTGCTTTTTGTTGTGGCTCAGACATCTAACCCTCCATCCCCCTCATCGGATTCCGCCCTTCCTTGCTAGTCACCAAAACCCCAACAACACTAGCCTCCGGCCAAGCAACATCGCCTCTCTCATCACCAAAAGAATTCCGCATAGCGTTCAACTCCGCCTCACTGCTAGGCCAAGAAGCCTCCATCGAAAGCTGTATAGAACCCGCGCCATCAAAATTAGGCTGAGTCTGAGTTATCTGAAGCCG
>JAITUM010000028.1 GCA_031286305.1 Candidatus Fibrimonadaceae bacterium
CTAGCATTTTGCAAAAAAAAACAGCTAAATTTGCTCAAAAACCATGATTTAAGTATTTTAACTAGTCACTAACCACTAGTCACTAGCCACTACATTGAGTTAATCATTGATTACTATAGTAATCTCACGCAGAAAGTTTCCCTCTCAACGTATGACCCTTAACCCCTTCTATTACGCAGTCTATGTACATTCCGGGGCTGCAATGCGGAATTGCTCCTATGTCAATTACTACCTTTTTAAAATTGCCGGTTTTTCCCACCCATTCGCTGGGATTTTTGCGAGAAGGTTTTTCCAAAAGAATTTTTTCGCTTTGCCCAATCATCAGTTTTGCACGCTTTAAAGTGATGGAATTTTGCAAATCTATGGTTTTTTGCAAACGAGCCTTTTTTTGTTCCTCGTTCAAAAACTCCTTTTCTGAGGCTGCCGGCGTCCCTTCTCTGGGGCTATAAGCAAACATAAACGCACTATCAAACTGTGCTTCTTGCAAAAGCGAGAGGGTCTCTTCAAATTCCTCTTCAGTCTCTCCGGGATAACCGCAAATTATATCCGTTGTTATGCCGTAAAGAGGATTTGAAAAGCGCAAAGCCTCCACTATGCTCAAATAATTTTCCCTTGTGTATTGACGCCTCATTTTTTTTAACACGGAATTTGAACCGCTTTGCACCGGCAAGTGTACATGAGGCGCTATTTTTGGCTCACTCAACAAAATTTCCATAAGTTCGCCGGTATAATGCTTTGGGTGCGGGCTCATAAAACGGATTCTCTCAACCCCCTTTGTATCAGCGACCTGCCTCAGCAAACCCGCAAAAGACAAACCCTTAAAGCGATAACCATTAACAGTCTGCCCAAGCAGCGTAAACTCCGAAACACCCTTAGCCACCGCCTCTTCAATTTCCTGCAAAACAGAGCCTGACTCCCTATACTGTTCCCTGCCTCGCACATAAGGCACAATGCAATAGCTGCACCTCATATTGCAACCGCTTTGAATGGCTATAAAAGCGCTGTGGTTGTTTGTTAACTTCGCGAACTCTTGGAAAGCAGGTAGTGGAAAGTAGGGAGTAGGGTGAAGGATTTCCGGGAGTTTTTGGTATTCGTCTGGGGCTAGGATGAAGTCTATGAAGGGTAGATCTTTGAATAGAGACTCTCCTCTGTTTTTTGCCATGCAGCCCAATATTCCGATTTTCAATTTTTCGTTCTCAATTTTGAACCTTTTTAAGCCTTTGATCCTAGCTATAGCATTTTCCTCAGCTTTTGCCCTTACAGAGCAGGTATTTACCAAAATCACATCAGCTTTTTCAATTATCGCGGGAATAAGACCATGAAGCTCCAAAACCGCAGCCAAACGAGCAGAATCGTACTCGTTCATCTGGCACCCGTAAGATATTATGGAATAATTCAAGGAAAGAAATATAGTAAAACGCTGATTTAACCGCAGGGTATAGGTATGCACCGCCCATACCCTACACCCCATACCCTATACCCAAACAACGAATTGAGCAATGTTTTGCAGACTGCCCCTTGCATTTATTCAAAAAAATTTCTATATTATAAGCCGGTATTTCAGAGGAGATTTTTCATGAATAGAAGTTTCAAGCCTATTTTTATGACAGCAGTGCTTGCTGTTTTTGGCGTTGTTAATGCACAAGAAGCAGAGGCTCCAGCTCCTGCTGTAGAAGCCACCGTTGCAGAGTCTGCGCCTGCTGCTGTAGAACCCGCTCCCGTTGTTGCGGAACCAGCACCTGCTGTTGTAACACCTGCGCCTGCCGTTGTAGCGCCCGCACCCGCCGTCGTAACACCTGCACCTGCCGTTGTAGCACCTGCACCTGCTGCTGTTGTAGCGCCTGCGCCTGCTGCCGTTGTAGCGCCTGTGCCCGCTGCAGTTATAGCGCCAGCACCTGTTGCAACACCAGTAACTGACAATGTCGCAGCTGTTACCCAAGACACCGGAACAGTTGTTTTGTTGGTTAAAGAGCATCAACCAACAAGGAAAAGAAGAGGGCACCGTCCTCCTAAAAGTGATTTTGCAGTTGTAGATGTTCCTGCTAATTTTGAAATTCAGGCAAGAAAAGTTATGCCTGTTGATGCTGATGGCTGGCCCGAAGACAATTTAAACGAATGGTGGGGCAGAGCGAACCTTATGGTTTTAACAGAATCCGAAAACTTTATAGGTAAAGTGCATTTACGCATGTATCCTGGTGACTTCAGGGACCAGACCTACGTAAGTTATAAACCTGACTACTGTCCAAGTAATGACTGTAGTGCCAGTCCTACTATTGCCAAACGAGATGTTATTGAACTTCATGAAGCTTGGGCATGGCACAGAGGCAATTACTTCAATTTAAAGATAGGACGTTGGGATAATACAACTCGCTTTGGAAGTATGACATACGGCGGTTATGTAGATGCAAAAAAAGACAAATTCATCACATCAGATCCAAGCAGAAATACTTATCGTAGAGCCGAAGGATTTTTAAGCACATTTGTTCCGGAAAACGCTGTACAATTCGGTTTCAATGATCTTTCTGAAAACATATCCCTAGATATAGCGCTGATAAGCAGCGACAGGCATTTAAACAGGGGTGATTTGCGTACCTACTTCAACTTTAAAGACCTTGCTGGCATAGAAAGCATGAACATCGGAGTTGGTTATCGCGCTAATATATTTGATGGCATTTACGATAAAACAACAGATGTTACCCACACTGTAAGTTTGGGTTTTCGCTTGCCTCTTATCAAAGATGCCGGATTATTAAGAAGTTTATCCCTGTTTGGCGAAGCAGCCTTTATCGGTTTGGATGACCAGCTCGGCATAGAGGGTGATGCATCAAAGGGCGAAAAACCTATTGCAAATAAAGGCCCCACTGATCCTGCTCTTTTCCCACTTCTTGCCGGCTTGGATCTCTCCTTCTATCGTGGCTTTGATAAAATTGTAATTGAAGCTGAATACGATGCAGATCGTGAAAACAAAATAGATAGAGAAAACCCAAAAAAGAATGTAAAAGACATTTTGGGTTCTATCTATGTTCAGAAGAAACTTAATGATCGTTTCACTCTTGACCTAGGTGTTCAGAGCGAAAACAACACAAAAGATTTCTCTCTTGCAGCTCGCTTGCAGGGAAGAATAAATTAAACGCCGGGATTTTAACCCCTGGCCTATAGTGTAATGGTAGCACCACAGATTCTGACTCTGTTAGCCTAGGTTCGAGTCCTGGTAGGCCAAATTTAACCATTGATATATAGGGCTTTATAGCCCTTTTAACTTAAAAAACACTGTTTTCCCTCTTTTATCTTCTTTTATTCTCTTTTTTATTCTCTTTTATATTTTCTATATTTTTCACCATATTTTCACTAGTCCCTAGGAACCGATAGCCGCCCAAGCCTTTATGGGAGCAAGGCTAACCATGTTAGCCTCTCTAAGTTATCTTCTGATACCTTTCAAAGCATCTGTTGCTTTGCTTTTGGCAGCACTGGTAGCTTTTTGCTTTTGAGCATCTGCTTGTGCTCTGGCTTTGGCTTCTGCTTCTCTCTTTTTTGCATCAGCCTCTGCTTTTATTCTGTCTGCTTCTGCCTTTGCTCTGGCTTCCAGTCTAGCTTTTTCTTCGTTTAGCCTTGCTTTTGCGTCATCTAGTTTTGCTGCAGCCATGCCCCTGAGATCACTCGCTGAGCTGCTCATTTTTTGAGCATCAAGCGTAACTTTGGGGTCTGTGAATGTACCGCCAATATTGAAGAACAACAAAGCATTACCACTTGCATCACTAGGATAAAGAGAAACAGGGCTTGCCCTTGTGAGATTATTTAAATTGGAACTTGCAGAAGAAGTCAAGGTATTTTGCAGTTTCAAATTCAAATCTCCGCCAAAACCAATTCCGCCTGAAAATGCGAGCGAACCGAGAGTTCTGGCATTCATGTCAAAATTACTAACCAAGAGCTGACCGTTTTTCGCCTCAAGAGAAGCACTCAAATTGTCAAAATTCATATCACCTCTGCTGCTCACAGGAACCACGCCGCTCAAAACTTTTCTGCCGGCAATCTCAAAATTTGAAATGCCCTCACCAACCGAACCTAAGATTTTTGAACCTTTCAAGCTTCCATTTGTAATTTGCAACGAAATTGGTCCATTCAAATTATCAACAAAATTCTGCGGCAAACCTTTGGTGCTAACATCCATTTTCATGGTGATTTTTCCGAAAACCGTATTGTTCAAGTCGCGGAGCTGCTTTGCCATTGCAGATTCGCCGGAAACATTTTTCACACCATTCGATATAAAATCATTGGCCTCAACTTTGTCCACATTCAAACCAAATTTCACATCCGCAGATTTTCTGTTGCTCAAGTCAACAGCAACATTCGTGTTGAAAGTGCCTGTGTAAAGCCGCCCTCTGCCTGCAATATTTACTCTGCTGCTTGCATAATTGATGCCCATGTTAAAATCGGAAAGGGTTAAATGACGAAACACCGTGTTTGCCAAATTGATATTTACATTTGCCACTAAATCCGGAAGCTCAGGATAAATTTCCATAGGAATACTTTCTTCCTCAGGTTTGTTCGGATCGCCCGGCGGCAACAAACGGTCAAGCAGCAAATTTGAAGAGGCAACATCCAAGTTGATATTTGTCTTTTTGCCGGCTGCCAATTTTGGCATTACCATAGCCAAGTAGTCCCTCACAAGAAGCTTCACTCTAACATCCGAGTTCCCAATTCGCACAGCCGGATCCATGGAAATTTCAGTGTTTGAAACCCTAACCGCACCATTAAGAGAAACAGCATCCGGAATCATCGGGGTGTTAGCAACCACATTTATCAAATTTATACCACCGTTAACAGCAAGGTTTTCCGGACGCGTTGGATCTAAAATTCCTCTTGCGCTTAAGTTCGCCTCAATTCTTCCGGTTAGCGAAGTTAAATCTTTAATGGTGACCAGTTTGTTGGCAAGCGCAAACAAAGTGCCCAAATCCAGCTTTGTGTCAAACACAAAATCGTTGAGCTTGGGTTGCTTAGACATTAAATCGCTCACGTCAAGTAAAATGCTGTTTTGTTGCCCTGCAAGCGCAAATGTAAAAGGTTTAACATTCACAGTGTTTTCGGTGAATGCAATATTACCGGTTAAAGCGCTGAGACCTGCAGGTAAATCGCTGTGGCTAATTGAAATATTATCAAATATCAAATTTCCGCTAGCAGGAAAATTATCCTTTGTTATTGCTCCCTTAACTGCGGCATTAAAGGCTAGAGTTCCGCCGGCACTTATCTTTGGAATTTCAGGATTTATTCCCGTGGGAATTTCCTTTATCAACTGAGCCAAATTGATTTGATTAGATTCAATTTTCAAATCTGCAACCATTACTTCTTCCAAAAACTTGTTAAGCGTTCCGCTTGCGCTTATTGTCACGGATTGCAAACCTACCGAGAAATTTTGAATATTCAAATATTGCAACCGCAAGTTTCCGGCTAAATCCGTCTTCAAAAATACGCTTATATCTCCCTTGCGAATTCCAGCCCCAGCATCGTCTATAGAGATGTCTTTCAAGGTTAAGGCGAGCGATGCTTTTACATTCTCAAGCGTTTTATCCAGTGAAAGGCTTGTTCTCAAATTTATGTTGCCCAAAATCATTTTGCTTTTTTGAGCGCGGTCGTTGTAAATCACTTTTGCATTTTTAATTTCAAATGAATTTAAGGAAAGCGAACCGGGCAGCTCTATTTTCGACAAGTCCAGCTTTGATGTGTCTTTAACCACTTCTTTTTTTGTGGTATCAGGTTCGCCGCCCAAGCCATCTATGGAGGTTCGGCCATCCGGCATAACTTCGTAGAGCAAGCTCATATTTTCAAAGGAAATTTTGTCTATGGCAACTTGAAGAATCAAAAGCTTTGCCAAATCTATTTTTACCACAGCCAGGGGCACTTCCAAGAAAGGGTCTTTGCTGAACCCGCCGCCCGGATTATTTGCAATTTTCAAACCTTCCAATTTAATCCCAAGAGGCCACAGTTTTATGCCTGCGCTACCAACGGAGACTTCTCTTTTAAGAGCGTCTGTGGCTTCTTTTTCCACAATGGCTTTTATTTTTTCAGGCGGAAATTGACTTTTGATAACAAAAAACGCCGCCACCAACGCAACCACAAAGAGTGCAGCTGCAACACCGAGAATTTTAAGGATTTTTTTCATGGTTTACAATATAGTTAATGAAAACTCAGATTTCTTCGTTTTGGGACAAGCGGCGTGCAAAGCTACATTGGCTGGGATATGGGACAAGCGAAACGCTGAGCTACATTGGTCGGGACATGTTTATGCACAAGTTCATGTCCCAAACAACGCAGCTTTGCATATCGCTTGCCCCATGTCCCATGTCCCAAGCGTTTAAATTAGCGTTTATTTCTTGCATTCCTCGCATTTTCCACTGAAAAACTTAGATAAACGACGAAAAAGCCTGCCTAAAGCGTAAGTTTTGTGCACCGCTTTCCCTCTATAAGAATCCGGGAGCATCCAAAAAAAATCCTTAACTCTCGGGACCTCCTTCACCAAGGTATCTATAGCTTCTTTGCCGCGTAAAGTTTCGCCATTAAAAACGAGTTCAAATTCCTGCGCTTGTTCGCCCTGCGGCAAAGGAATTGTTTCCACCTCGCCACTCAAATGTTTTTGTAACAACTTGGCAAAAGAACGGCAAAGAGGACAGCTGGAATCAAAATAAAGTTTCAAAACCCAGCCGCATCAACTAACTGCTTAAAGTTTTTGCCATTAAGCACATTTACATCCAACCGGTGGGTTTCAAGGGTTTGCCCGGCAAGCCCCATTTGCACTCTATTTCTATTCACTCGATCGCAAGATGGAGGGTGCGTGCTGAACATCTTCTCCAAAGCAGATTTTTTGCCAATACATTTTCCATCTTTATACTCTAACCCTCTGTCAAAAAAGTCGCCTAAACCTTTTGAGGATATTCCCATATTGTGGGTGTATATAAAAGCAATTTCATCAGATTCGTACTCGTTTTCCTGACTGTTTTGCATAAGTTCCGCAGCATAACCAAGGCTAGCTAACTGCCCCACAATGCCATCTCCCAAAAATATTTCTATAAGGAGTGTCCCGCTAATAGCTTTTACTAATCTTTCTCTAGTATGATGCTGTACTACATGCGCAACCTCGTGAGCCAAAACAGCTACAAGCTCAGACTCGCTTTGAAAATCTTTTAATATTGCCGTATAAAAATAAATATAGCCACCAGGCAAGGCAAAAGCATTTATGATATCACTTTTTATTAACTTAAATTCAAAAAAGTTTTCTCTAGTGCATTGTTCTCTAGAAGGAAAAGGACCGCACAAGTTGCCTTTAGGCAAAAGACTCTTCCAGTCGCTATCGCTGAGTTGTCCCAAAACCTCCTTTGCCCTTTCTCTGTAATAATCGTAAAACTCTTCCTGCTCTGGAGTCATATTGCCTTTTTCCAAAAGAAAGTCGCCACCATACCCTTCCACTATAACCAAACTGTCAAATTCTCTGCCCAATTTCTTTTCAGCGTCTGCGTCAAATAAAAACACCTGCACGCTTTCCAAGCCGCATGCTTGAAAGAAAACCACAAAAGCCAAAGCGGCTACCCAAAAGAATTTCCATTTTTTAGACATATTTCACCTATAGGTTGTTTTGAGTAATATAGTAATTAATGATTTACTCGCTTGGGTATAGGGTAGTGGCTAGTGGTCAGTGGCTAGTGGCTAGCATTTTGCAAAAAAAACGGCTAAATCTGCTTAAAAGCAATGTTTTTTTGCATTGCCTATACCCTATACCCCATACCCTATACCCAAGCGAGTAAATCAGCGTTTACTATAGTAAATCATTAATTACTATATTCCCAACGTGTTCACCTTTGCAGACTTACGGTTATTTGACATAATAGATGTCCGGTTGGCGGATATTGTGGACATTATTTTAATATCCATCGTGATTTACTGCTTTTTTTGGCTTTTTAAAGGAACACGCGCTGTACAAATGTTCTTTGGCGTGGCACTTGTAATTGCAATATGGTTCTTCTCCATGCTCTTTGACCTGCGAGGGCTTGCATGGCTAATAGGAGGGCTTGGAACCTTGGGAGTGGTGGCTATAGTCATAGTGTTTCAACCGGAAATTCGCGGCGTGCTAACCAGAATAGGGCAAATAGCAGATGTCTTCAGCCTCAAAACCATGTTCTTTAAACCAAGCGGACTGGAAGAAATAACCGAAAAAATAGTAGACTCCATATAAAAAAAACAAAAAAAACCTCACGGAGCATTAATTGTGCTTGAAAAAAGAGTAGGACTGCGCTCTTACATGGATTCCGGAGAAATAATAAACGGTGATTTTTCCAAAAAACTAATGTGCACGCTGTTTTACCCCGGAACCCCGCTGCACGATGGTGCCGTAATAATTTCACGAGACAAAATTTTAGCCGCAGGCTGCGTGCTCCCAATGCCAACAGGAGCCGCTGCCGCAGAGCTATCTGGCGGAATGCGCCACCGAGCTGCCAAAGCCCTTGCCGCCGAAACAGACGCTTTAATAATAGTGATCTCTGAAGAAACCGGCTATGTATCAATAGCTTATCGCAATAGTTTTCGCACAAGGCAGAGCAAAAAGGAATTGGAAGAGGAAATAAAACGCCACTGGAAGGAGCTTTATGAAAAATAACGAAGAAAAAAACAGCGAAGAAGAAAAGAAAAAAGGCCGTCGCCGCTTTTGGGCTTTGATTATAATAATAATTTTACTACTGCTTTTGTTTTTTATTTTTCAGTGGAAAATTAACGAAGAAAAAGAACGACGCAGACTCGCAGAAGAATACAGGCAACAGCAGCTTGAACTGCTCATAGAGAAAGCGCAGAGAACTGCGGATTCACTGGCTAAATTGGGGAGTGGGGAGTGGGGAGTAGGGAGTGGAGATGCAGATTCCATTGCGAAGGCTAGAGCGGACTCCATTGCCAGAGCTAGAGCAGACTCCATTGCCAGAGCGGATTCTATTGCTAGGGCTGCTAGAGCTGCTGGAGCTAGAACAAGAAAAACTGACTCCATCCCCTCCGACACTATCCACTCCCCACCTGCTGTGCAAAGCGACACCATTCCCCCAACCCCATCCATCCTGCCGCCTTCGGGGCGTTATTATAAGCCTATAAATTTGCGGGTTGAGTGTGGCGAACCTAAATGCAAAACGGAAATTTCTGTGGGAGATTCTTTAAATCCGCAGGTGGGCAAAATTGAAAATTATAATCAAACCGGGCGGGTTTATTTTAGAGCAATAGACTCCGTTGGAAACGCCAGCCGTTGGGAGGCGGCCACATATGATATGGCTAGCGATAATAATTGCCCGGAAAATTCTTTTCCGGTTCCGGTTGGCGGTCAAACTATTTGCGTAGATGCATACGAATACCCAAACAGGCCGGGCGAAAAGCCGCGCAACATGGTTAGCCATGATGAAGCCGGTCGCTTGTGCGAACAGGCCGGCAAAAGGTTGTGCACCGTTCAGGAATGGCAAACTGCATGCAAGGGCAATTCAAATTTACGCTACCCCTATGGCAACACCTACAACCAAACAAAATGCGTAACAGATTTGAGAACCGCAAAAGAGCCTAACCGCTCCGGTTTTGCTGAACATTGCCGCAGCTATTACGGCATGTACGATATGAGCGGCAATTTGTGGGAGTGGACAAGCACACCCGCGCAAAGAGATGGCTTATTTTTGGCAGCGGGCGGCGCATGGAACACGCAAAACGCCAGTTCCTGCAACGAAACAAAATTCAGTTTCTACCCGCAAAACGAATACTCCTTTGTAGGGTTCAGGTGCTGCCGGAGACTTTAACACGCCTCTTAATAATGTGCACAGCAATGCAATATGTAATCGCAGCAATCAATCCGCCAATAAAGTTTGCTATTATATCCCCCAAGTCATTTCCGCTACGACCGGGTCTAAATGACTGGTGATATTCATCTAAAATTCCAAAAACGGTGCACAGAACAACAACTGTAATACCCCAAAGAAAAGGTTTTGCAAGCCATTTTTTACTGGGAATCCATAAACAAAAAGATATTCCCAAAACAAAGTAGGCTACAACATGTTTTATTTTATCGCTAAACTCAAATGTTTTTAACAATGGGTCATTTCCCGGCAATGTGGATAACGCAAGAATCGCAGCCATAATTAGTATGGCCGGAATTTTTCTTAGAATGCTTTTTTTAAGCGGCATACAGTTTGTTTATTCCCCCGAATACCGCTCGCATATTTGCAACAAGAGTATCGCTGGAAACTCCTCTGCCCATAATGGTTTTTCCATTTGCAGAAAGAGCTATTTCGGAGAGCGCCCTGCCTGCCCACAATTTATCGGCTTCGCTAACAACGCTTTGCTTATAGCTTTTAAGCTCCACAGGCAAACCCACTTTGCGAGAAAGCAAAAGAGCTGCTTCTATAGGACCTTCTGCAGATATGGATTCTTCGCAAGCGGCTCCGTCTTTTTGAAATTTAAACACAAAACGGTTTTCTCCGGGTATAACATCTATGGTGTGGAAAATCATTCTGCCGTTCAAGTTGCAGCATTTTTCTCTGAACACTTCTAAAATGCGAGATTCCGAAAGTTCGCCCTCACGCTCGCTGATTTCTTTAAGCGCCGGTTGCAACTCTGCGGCCTCGTCTAGTTCAACAGGGTAACCATTGTGGTTTAGAATTTCATAAACTGCAGTTTTGCCGCTTTGGCTTGTGAATGTTAAAACATCGTTTTCGCCTCTGCCTATAAGCGAGTAGTCTATGGGGCGGTAAGCTCCCTTTTTCATGTTCTTTGTTTTTGAAGCCCCATCTTGATGAATGCCGCTTCTGTGCGCAACGGCTTCTATGCCTATGAGAGGAGCTTTTGGGTAAATGGGCACGTTTGCCCACTTGCTTGTTAAAAGAGCAGTCTCGTAAATTTCGCTGAGGTTTATATCCGTTTCAATGCCGCAATTATGAAGCGCAACGGCAACCTCATATATGTTGGTGTTTCCGGAGCGTTCGCCCAAACCGTTCAATGCACATTCCATTTGCGTGGCTCCAACAAAGTAGCCCTCAACAGTTGTTGCTGTTGCCATGCCAAGGTCGTTGTGGCAGTGAATGGAAACAGTGATGTCTTTTGGCAAAGCGTCCACAACTTTGCGAACCATGTCGACAAAAATCATGGGGCGATAGCGCTCTACAGTGTTTGGCAAGTTAATGGTGGTGGCTCCGGCTGCTGCAATTTGTTTTAGCGACTCAATCACAAAGTCAATATTTTCAACACAATCGCCAAAGTGTTCTGGGCTAAATTCAACATCACCTCTTTTGCCAACCAGAGATTTTGCAAAGCTCACAGCCTCTATGGCCTGCTTTCTAACCGCAACTGGTTCCATTTGCAAAACATGCTCCATGCTGAGCGGGCTCATTGCTAAAAATGTGTGTATGCGTGGTTTTGGAGCGTATTGAACCGCATCCCATGCTTTTTGAATATCTGCAGTTTTCGCTCTGGCAAGCGCAGATATAACAACATTTTCCGGTGCAATTTGCGCCAAACCTTTGCAAGATTCAAAATCCATTTCAGAGGCTATCGGAAAACCGACTTCAATTCCTTGAACCCCTAATTTTAGCAACTGTTTAAATACAATTTCCTTCTCTTCCTTATTCCAAGGCTTTGCAAGCGCCTGATTAGCATCGCGCAGCGTGATGTCATAAAAGAATGGTTTTTTGTTCATGAGACACTCCGAGTGGGTAAATATAGTAATTAATGATTAACTCAATGTTTGGGATTGGGGACTAGGGATTGGGGATTGGATTTTGCAGAAACCACTGTTTTTAAGTAAATTTAGTCGTTTTTTCTGAGCCAATCTAATCCCTAATCCCCAATCCCTAATCCCAAGCGAGTAAATCAGCATTTACTATAGGGTGTTGTGTAGTTTTCTACATTACGCTCATGGAAACGTTAGAAGGTTGTTTAGACGGGCGTGGATTAAAAATTGCTATTGCGGTTTCTCGCTTTAATGAAACGGTTACAAAATCTCTTTTAGAAGGGGCGCTTGCGCAATTAAAAAGAATTGCCGTTAGCGAAAATGACATTGCCATTGCTTGGGTGAC
>JAITUM010000208.1 GCA_031286305.1 Candidatus Fibrimonadaceae bacterium
AAAACTTCTTTCTTTTCCTGTCTCGTTCTTGCTTACCGAAAAAAAGATATTCTTTCCATCAATTACATTAACAGAAAACCAAGGGTCTTTTATATGCGAAGAAATATAAACATCAAAATTATCTTGATAACCATATTGTACATTTTCATATTGTAAATCAATACGCAACTGCCTGTCCGTAGTTACAATCACGTTATCTATCCCCCCTTCGGAGCTAAATAACAATTCTTCTTTTGATAACTCAATATCTATTAGCTCAGGACATTGGGTTACGCGAAAACTTCCTCGATTTTTACTGCATTTACCAGTTCCGCCGCTATCTCCATGTATATCTACTCAAGCCTTACCCATGTCATCGTTTGACCATACCTTTGGCATGTTTACCAGCGAAATGTAGAGCGTTATGGGTATTGCAAAAAAACATCCACAACGGTGCCCAAAATCGGAGCGTTGCGGGGTGTTACCCGCGCTTCGCACGGTTCACCAGCGAAATGTAAAGCGGGAAGGGTGTTCCCGCATTGGGGGTAGCGGAATTAGTATGCCTGCACAATTGGTAGAGCGTTTGTAAATGGGCTTTTAAGGAAAATGCAGGAAAACGCCGTCGTCGTCGTAGGGGCGTATTGCATACGCCCCATGCGCAACGGGTTACGCCACTTTGCCACGTAGGCGGTTGCAACGAGGGGGACACATCCCCCATATTTAAAAATTAAAATGCGTTTGCCCTGCAATTTTAATAGATTTATCAATTTTATGGAATGTAAATTTCTACATTGCGTAAATGGAATTTTTGGGATATGTTCTTGATTTTATAAGAAATATAGATGAGAACTTGATTGCGTTCAAAGCTACTCATGGGCAGTTTTTGGTGTATGCACTGATATCCTTTATAATTTTTTGCGAAGTTGGCTTGGTTGTCACTCCATTTTTGCCGGGCGATTCCATGCTTTTTGCAATAGGAGCCTTGTGCGCAGCAGGAGCTATGGACCTAGGCATCGTTTTAACGGCCTTTCCTGTGGCTGCCGCTTTGGGAGATAATAGCAATAGGTTTTTAGGCACAAAATTTGGGCACAAGGCCTTTGCAAAAGGCACGGGGAAAATTTTCAACGACAGAAATCGCAGACGAGCGAACCGTTTTTTTTCAAGATACGGCCCAAGGGCAATTACAGTTTGCCGATTTATGCCCTTTATCAGAGCCTATGTACCCTTTGTTGCAGGCATGAGCGGAATGCGCTTTAAGTCCTTTTTTATCTGGAGCCTTTTAGGTTCTGTTGGATGGGTTTTTCTGTATATTTGGGCCGGTTATTTTTTGGGAAGCATAAAACTCATAAAGTCAAATTTTGAGTATATCATTATATTCATAATCTGCATACCAATAATACCCGTAATTATTGGATATATCAAACGCAAGAGGAGGCAGAAACGCCGCGCTCAAAAAGCCCTAACGCTCCTATTCATCGGAAGCATTGGGATTCAAATGACCGGCTGCACTTGTTGCGCATATTTTAACCATGCATGGAACATGGAAGAAGCCTATGGGCAAGCTACGGAACTTAGAGAGGCCAGACTGGACTCGGTTCCGGGTGATTCAATTTTAAATCACGGAGAAGAGAGAAAACTTTACGACAGAGTTTTGGAAAAAGGCTCACGCATAGTAGAGAGATTTCCAAAAAATGAAAGGCAGGTTCCCAAAGCGGTATTTTTTATGGGAGAAGCGTTTCGCCATAAAAACGAATGGAGACAAGCCGTTGAAAAATACGACGAATTGGAGAGATATTTTCCGGATTACGATTCCATGCCCAAAGCCGAATACGAGCGAGCTTATTGCCTTTACAGGAACCAAGACTTTGCACTGGCAAGGTTTTCCGCTGAACGCATTATAGAGAAAGGAGAGCAACACAAGTATTATTTACCAGCCATGGAACTCATGTCTATTTTGCAAGAAAGAGAAGGGTTGCCAAGCGATGCAATAGCCTCTTTAGAGGCAGTGCTTGCCACAGATTTTGGAACCCCTTGGACAAGGGCAAGAGCAAGAATACGGCTTGCAGATTTGTACTATGACCAAAAAAACTATGAAAAAGCCAGAGAGCATTACTTGCACAAAGAACTTTTTATTTTGCCTGTAAATGAGAGATACAAAGCACAAAGCACAGCAGCAGAATGCTTGCTAATGCTAGGCGATAACGAACTTGCGGCGGCGAACGAGTATAAAGCTCTTGCAGATTCCGTTGTATTCAAAGATAGAAGAAACTTGAGCCTAGTGAGGCAGGGGGAAATTCTTTTAAGCATGAACGATGAAAGAGGAATTGGCATTTTAAGAGACTTGGCTTATGATGCGCCAAGAAGCGAAATTGCATCAAGAGCGTTTTTTGCCATTGGTGACTTTAGGCAAAAAACTCATAACTACCCCACAGCTATTTTGCTCTACGATTCCAGCTACCAAAGCAGACCGGCAAGCTCTTGGGCGCAAGAGAGTTTCAGGCGTAGCGCAGCTCTTTCGAGGCTGCTAACCTTAAAAGACACTATCGCCACACTGGGAAAAGAAAACAAACCGTTCTTTCCGCAAGAATTTCAGGTTGCGGAGCTTTTTTTGCTAAGGTTATCCGAAACCGACAGTGCTCTTGCAATACTTGCAAGAATGGACTCCACGATTGAAGACCCCGAATTAAAAGCTAGAGTTGTTTATACAAGAGCTTTTATTTATGATGAATTTAAACAAGACACCTCAAAAGCACATCCTTTTTACAGGAGAATAATTGAGAGTTTTCCGCAAACAGCTTATGCAAAACAAGCGCAAGCGAATATGGGTTTGCAGGTTAATATAAAAACAAGGGAAGATTTAGCGCGCGATGCTTTTGTGAAAGCCGAAGCCGTCTGGTTAAAAGCACAAAAAATCCCGGTTGAAAATATAGAAGAAATAGAAGCTGCATATCAAAATGCCATTGTTCTTTACGATTCCGTTATAACGGAATTTTCGGGAACAGAGTCTGCTTTGCAGGCAATGTATGTAAAAGCCTGTATTTTGGCAGAAGAGATAGGCAGTTTGGACAGTGCGCAAGTTTTGTGGGGAAAACTCTCAAGAGAACATTCTAGAACGCTCTGGGGTAGAGCTGCAAGAGACAAGTTGGGTGGAAAACTTACCATGGATTATTCCGATATAGTTCGCTTGCGCGAAAGGGTTCAGCAGCTTGAACTTTCCGTTAAACAGCAAAGCGACAAGTATTGGCTGGAAGCAGAGCAAAAGAAAAACGAGCCTCCCCCACCGCCTAAAGTAGCTGATGATGAAGTTTTGCTAGACGACTACAACACGCTTTATAATTTTAAATGAAAAACATATTGATAATATCCGGCGAAGATTCCGGTGATATAATTGGCGAAGAAATTGTAAAGACCATAGTAGAAAGCGGCCTTGAGGCCATTGGTACCGGTGGCGCAAACATGCAAGGTGCCGGTTTAAAAACCGTGGCGAATTTTGAATCTTTGGCTGTGAATGGTTTTTTAGATGTGCTAAAAAAAATGCCTGAACTTTTTTTTATAAAAAGAACTTTGCAAAAAAAACTCAAAAGCGAAAATTGCAAAGCTTTGATTTGCATAGACTATCCCGGAATGAATTTGCCCTTAATGAAGTATGCACAAAAAATAAACAAACCTGTTTTTTACATAGCTCCGCCGCAAATTTGGGCTTGGAAAAAAAACAGAGGGAAGCATTTTAAAGGCGTGAACGTTGGTGTATTTTTTGATTTTGAAAAAGAGATTTACGAAAGTTTTGGAGCAAAAGTTTTTTTTGTTAAGCACCCGTGCTTAAACAATACAAAAATTTGCGAAGATTTTAAAGACAAGGTTTTATTTTTGCCCGGGAGCAGGCTTGGACAACTGAAGCGTAATTTACGCAGATACATAAACATAGCAAAAGATGTTGAAAATGCCGTGTTTGTAGCCTCTCGCAAAGAGCTTTTTGATTTTTTGAATAAAAAATTCGCCGGAAAATTCCCCGTTATTTTGAAAGAATCCGGAACATCTTTTGCAGGTGCAAAGGCCGTATTTTGCACACCGGGCACCGCAGTTTTGGAAGCATTTATAGCCGGCGTTCCAACAACAGCCGTAGCAGTTGTAGATCCATTAACCTATATAATGGGAAAGCTGTTTCTAAAAACAAAATACCTAACCCTGCCAAATATAATTTTGCAAAAAGAAGTTATAGAAGAGTATATCTTTGTGGGTTAATAATTTGCCTGTCAAAAAATAACATAATTTAATCTCCGTTAATTTAATGACCATTAAGGCTCTTGTTTGCTCATCTAATTTGGGCTGCCCTCACGGGTCAGCAAAAGAGGGAAAGCATTCCCGGGCTGGAACGGAGTGCCTTGAGAAACCAAAATAAAAGGTTTTTTTCTCAAATCTCTACCTTCCGTAGCACATAATGATTATCTGATAATTTTACTAATCTATATCGGGTGCTGTTTAATGAAAGTGCATATTCGCCATTTGGTTCTTGCTCTATACTAGCGCGGATGGAGCAGGCAATAAGAAACGGCGGTAATGCTATAGAATCAGAATACATTTGAAATAATGAATCAGCAATACTCAAGGTTCTATTTTCCG